>JABHHM010000025.1 GCA_018671575.1 Methylococcales bacterium
AAACCTATTTCTTCTTGTACTCGTCCTGTTGAAAATAACATGGCGATTTTTGTTGATACACCACTAGTCAAAAAAGCGCGTGAAAATGTAATTGAAACATTATTATTAAATCATCCGTTAGATTGTCCTATTTGCGATCAAGGTGGTGAGTGTGAATTGCAAGATTTATCGGTTGGCTATGGAAATGATGTTTCACGATATTCTGATACAAAAAGAGTTGTTGCGGAAAAAAATATCGGCCCACTGATTGCAACTGAAATGACTCGCTGTATCCATTGTACTCGCTGTGTTAGATTTGGTGATGAAATTGCTGGAATTAGAGAGCTTGGTGCAACTGGCCGAGGTGAGCATACTGTCATAGGAACCTATGTACAAAAAACAGTATCATCAGAGTTATCGGGTAATGTTATTGATTTATGCCCAGTAGGGGCGTTGACAGCTAAGCCATCTAGGTATCAGGGACGTGCGTGGGAATATAAGCAGTATCCACTGGTATCATGCCATGATTCTGTAGGGTCAAATTTATATGCACACGTGAGACGAGGTAGAATGATTCGTGTTGTCCCTAGAACCAATGAGTCTATTAATGAATGTTGGATTTCTGATAGAGATAGATTTTCTTATGAAGGTCTATATAGCGCCAATCGTCTTGCTAAGTCTCTAATAAAAGATGGGGATAATTGGTCAGAGGTTGAATGGACTGATGCATTATCTGCCACAGCGGAACGTCTACAAAATATCATTGCTGAACATGGGGTTGATCAACTTGGTGTTTTAATTTCAGCAAATTGTACGCTTGAAGAGTTGTATCTTGCACAAAAGCTAATTAGGTCTCTTGGTGGAGCAAATATCGACCACAGAACCTATCAAATTGATTTTAAAAATCAAGATGATATGCCAGATTACCCTTGGTTGGGAATGAGTATAGAGAATATTAGTGATTTAGATACAGTACTGCTTGTCGGTAGTGATATTAATAAAGACCAGCCAATGCTAGCGCATAAATTAAGACAAATTCAAACCAATGGTTCAGATATTATGACGGTGAACCAAATTGATTTTGATACGTCATTTGATATCAGTAACAAAATCATAAAGAATAATTTATCTTCTGCATTGGTTTCGATTATAAAATCAATTGAAATAACGGCAAATAGTATTTCAGAGCTGTTAAAAAATAACAGTTATGATGTAGAATGTACTGAGCAATCAGACTTGATATCTCAAAAGTTATTAGCAGGTAAGAATGTAGCAATATTGTTAGGTGTAATAGTAGAAAGTTCAATAGAACGATCAACCATTTGTGCATTATGTAATGAAATTTCTGTCTTAACTGGTTCAATATTGGGTTTTATTAGTCAAGATTCTAATGCGGCTGGAGCAAGTATTGCTGGTGCTTTACCACATCGTGGTGTTGATGGAAAAATGCTAGATAAGTCTGGATTGAATTGTGATGAGATGTTTAATAAACCACTAAAATCATACATTCTAATTGGTCTTGATTCGGGATTTGATTTGTATAATCCTGTTTTAGCAAAAAATGCTTTTAAATCAGCAGAATTTGTTGTCTCTTTGACAAGTCATATTTCGGATGAAATAAAAAATAGTTCTGACATAATACTTCCTATTTCAAGTTTTGGTGAAACATCTGGAACGTTTATAAATATGGAAGGTCAATGGCAGAGTTATGCTGGTGTTGTTGAACCTTATGAGATGGCTCGACCAACATGGAAAGTTTTGCGAGTGTTGGCAAATTTATTGGATCTAGATGGTTTTGAATATTTATCAACTGAAGAAATTTTAAATGAAATAAAAAATAAAATTTCTAATAAAGAAAAGCCTAAAAATGTTATAAAAACCAATGAGATATCAATAAATAATAATAAAGAAATTGTAAGGGCAGGCCATAAAGCAATATATTCTATTGATATGTTGACTAGAAATGCAACTTCACTACAGAAAACAGAAGAAATAACTCATTGTGAAGTTCGTATGAATAAATCATTAATGAAAATACTCAATCTAGAAAATGATAGTCAGGTTGAAGTTAAGCAGGGTAAAGCTTCATCTGTATTGAATTTAATTATTGATAATAGAGTGGCTGATGATGTTGTTTGGATTCCTGGTGGTACTTTGGGAAGCCAGAATATGGGTGGTGCAAGTGATTCAGTTGAAGTTAATAAAGTCACAAATTAGAGTATAAGAACTATCGCTATTTATATTGCAATAAGTCTTTAATTTTATATCGAGAAATAATAAATGATAGATGCTTTTTTATCAGTTTGGAATATAGTTCCCGAAAGTCTTCAATGGCTAATTCTGACAATGCTCAAAATTGTTGCAATTGTTGCTCCTCTGATGTTGAGTGTTGCATATCTGACATTTGCTGAAAGAAAAATTATTGGTTATATTCAAGTTAGAACTGGTCCAAATCGTGTGGGACCTAAGGGGTGGTTGCAACCAATAGCAGATGCAGTTAAGTTGATTTTTAAAGAAATTGTTATACCCAATGGTGCCAATAAATTTCTTTTTATAATAGGCCCTATTCTTGCGATAGCCCCTGCACTTGCCGCATGGGCTGTTATTCCATTTAATGAATATTGGATACTTGCCGATGTCAATGCGGGTTTATTGTATGTGCTGGCTTTGACTTCTGTTGGTGTTTACGGTGTAATTATCGCTGGTTGGGCTTCTAATTCACAATATGCTTTTTTAGGTGCGATGCGTACAGCTGCACAGATTATTTCATATGAAATAGCAATGGGGTTTGCTCTCGTTGGTGTTTTGGTGGCATCTGGTAGTTTGAATTTACGAGAAATTGTATTAGCTCAAGAAGGTGGTGTACTTCATTGGTTTTGGTTGCCATTATTTCCCTTATTTGTGATTTATTTTATTTCGGGTGTGGCTGAGACAAATAGAGCGCCTTTTGATGTTTCAGAGGGTGAGTCTGAGATTGTTGCAGGATTTCATGTGGAATATTCTGGAATGGCTTTTGCCATATTCTTTCTTGCTGAATATGCAAACATGATTCTTATTGCCGCTTTAACTGCAATTATGTTTTGTGGTGGCTGGTTATCACCTTTTAGTGGGGTGCCCGTTATTGGCGAACCAAGTTTATTTTGGTTGTTGGCAAAAATATCCTTTTTCCTTTTTCTATTTTTATGGTTTCGTGCAACCTTTCCGCGTTATAGATATGATCAGATCATGCGTCTTGGTTGGAAAGTCTTTATTCCGATAACAATAGTTTGGATTTTAGTGGTTGGTTTGGCTGTTGTTTACCAATTACCTTGGTGGTTTGACTAAATAACATTGTAAAATTTGTTTGTAACTGGATAAAAAGTCAATATTAAAATGTTTAAATACTTCAATAGTTTGTTTTTGTGGGAATTATTAAAAGGATTGAGGCTGACAAGTCGTTATCTTTTTAAAAAGAAATTTACAATACTGTATCCTGAAAACAAAGCACCTCAGTCTCCTCGTTTTAGAGGATTGCATGCATTGCGACGTTACTCTAATGGTGAAGAGCGATGTATTTCGTGTAAATTGTGTGAAGCCGTTTGCCCTGCATTAGCAATAACCATTGAAGGTACTACTAGAGATGATGGTTCAAGAAGAACATCTAAATACGAAATAGATTTATTTAAATGTATTTATTGTGGGTTTTGTGAAGAATCATGCCCAGTTGATTCGATCGTTTTAACGAGAATATATGAATACCATTTTGAAGAAAGAGGTAGTCATATTATGACAAAAGATCGACTTCTTGAAATCGGCGAGAAGCACGAAAATGAAATTGCAGCTGATAGGACACAAGACGCACCTTATCGATGATTTTCTAGGTGAATACCTAATGTGAATTATTTGGTATAGCGTAAAAAATATAGCGAAGATGATTGTTTTTTTCGTACTAAAACTCTTATTTAAAATTATAGAAGTATTAAATTAATGTCACTTGAACAAATAATATTTTATTTATTTTCAACTATTCTGATATTTTCATCATTAATGGTGATTATTTCAAGAAACCCAATATTTTCTGCGTTATTTTTGATTTTGTCATTTGTAACATGTTCATGTCTATGGATGCTTGCAGAAGCTGAGTTTTTAGCAATAACTCTCGTGCTTGTTTATGTTGGGGCCGTTATGGTTTTATTCATGTTTGTTGTCATGATGTTGAATATACAAGAGAGTGTGAGTAAAGAAAAATTCATTAAATATTTGCCAGTCGGTCTGCTTGTGTCAGTCAGTATATTTGTTGAAATGTGGTTGGTACTTAAATCAAAAAATTTAGTTAATGAAGTTGCTGTTAGCCCTATTAGGCATGATGCAAATTATAGTAATACCAAAGAATTAGGTGAAGTTTTATACACTCAATATATGTTTCAGTTTGAATTGGCATCCGTTATTTTATTGGTAGCTATTATCTCTGCAATTGCTTTGACACTAAGAAAGCGGAAAAATGTTAAGTTTCAGGATCCAGTTAAACAGATACATGTTAAAAAAGCAGATAGAGTTAGAGTTGTTGCAATGAAATCAGAGAAGTTATAGCAAATTAATTTATGTTGGATTTTGCAAACAATATTATAAGTATAGGTGTGTGATGGTTGAATTATCAGATTATTTAATATTGGCAGGAATGCTGTTTTCAATTGGTGTTGCGGGTATTTTTATTAATCGAAAAAATATCATTGTATTGCTTATGTCAATCGAGTTGATGTTATTAGCTGTTAATACAAATTTTATTGCTTTTTCTCATTATCTTAATGACATTACTGGTCAAGTTTTTGTTTTTTTTATACTGACTGTTGCAGCTGCTGAAGCGGCTATTGGTCTTGCAATAATTGTAGTTTTGTATAGAAACTACCAAAGCATTAATGTTGATGATATTAATGCGATGAAAGGTTAATCGAAAAATTATTATAAAGTTGGCTGGTATTGAGATTGATAAAATTAATATCGCCATTTAAATATTATCATATCTGGAAAAATAAATTTTTAAAATGAAATCTATCTATATATTGATTGTACTGTCACCACTAATTGGATCTATTATCACGGGTCTATTTGGTAAAAAAATTGGTAGAGTTTTATCTCATAGAATTGCTGTCTTAGGTGTTACTATCTCATGCTTGCTATCTCTATATGTACTTAAAGTAATAATCGTTGACCAAATGCCCGCGCAAAATTTAACGCTTTATACTTGGCTGGGGGTTGGTGATCTTTCTATACAAATTGGATTTCTAGTTGATAAATTAACTGCACTCATGATGTGTGTTGTAACCTTTGTCTCATTAATGGTGCATATTTATACCATTGGATATATGCATGATGATAAAGGTTATCAGCGATTTTTTAGCTACATTTCCTTATTTACTTTTTCCATGCTCATGCTTGTTATGTCTAATAACTTCCTGCAATTATTTTTTGGTTGGGAAGCAGTTGGTCTGGTTTCTTACCTGTTGATTGGCTTTTGGTTTGAAAAAGATTCCGCAATATTTGCAAACATGAAAGCGTTTCTAGTTAATCGTGTTGGTGATTTTGGTTTCTTGTTAGGAATTGCTGCGATTTATACTTACTGTGGTAGTTTGGATTATGATGTGGTTTTTTCTGACCCAATGATTGAAAGACTGGCTAGTACAAAAATTAATGTTTGGGGTACTACTGAGTGGACCGTGATTACTATGGTTTCAATTATGCTGTTTGTTGGGGCGATGGGTAAATCAGCACAAATACCACTACACGTCTGGTTGCCTGACTCTATGGAGGGTCCTACGCCAATATCGGCATTGATACATGCGGCAACGATGGTAACGGCAGGCATATTTATGGTTGCAAGAACATCTGCATTGTTTGAAATGTCAGATGTAGCATTGAATTTTGTGATTGTAATTGGTGCATTGACTGCTTTTTTAATGGGGTTGATTGGTATTGTTCAAAATGATATTAAACGAGTGGTTGCCTATTCAACACTTTCTCAGCTTGGTTATATGACAGTTGCGCTAGGTGTATCAGCTTATACAGCAGGTATTTTTCATTTGATGACTCATGCATTTTTTAAAGCATTGTTATTTTTAGGTGCTGGTTCGGTTATTATAGCGATGCATCATGATCAAGATATGAGAAATATGGGAGGCTTAAAAAAATATATGCCAATTACTTATTGGACCTCCCTCATCGGCTCTTTGGCGCTAATTGGTTTTCCTTTTACCTCAGGTTTTTTCTCAAAAGATGCGATTATTCATGCGGTTCATCTTTCTAAGTTAGAGTTCGCTCCATTTGCCTATATTCTTGTAACTGCGGGAGTATTTATAACTGCATTTTACACTTTTAGAATGTTTTTTATGGTGTTTCATGGTGAGGAAAGAATGGATCAGCATACAAAGGAACACTTAAAAGAACCTTCTTGGGTCGTGACTATGCCTCTTATATTGTTGGCAATTCCATCATTAGTAATTGGTGGATTGACTGTCGAAAATATTTTATTTGGTGAATATTTAAAAGATGTTATTCATGTTATGAATCCTGATCATCAAGTGATGAGTATGATGACGGCAGAATTTCATGGTTTATTGAAATTTGTATGGCATGGTTTATGGCAACCACCGTTTATATTGTCAATGTGTGGAGTGGGTTTAGCATGGTTTATTTATATTAAAAAACCATCAATAGCGGAGACGTGTACTAAAATATGTTCTCCAATATACAAAGTTTTAGATAAAAAATATGGTTTTGATGAATTTAATGATGTCGTGTTTGCCTCGGGTGGTAGAAAACTGGGTGGTTTTTTATGGAAAATTGGTGATGTTAAATTAATTGATGGTTTGGTGGTTAATGGCTCGGCTAAATTATTTGCTTGGTTATCAGAAATTATTAGAAAAATGCAAACAGGTTTTCTATATCATTACGCATTTGTCATGATATTGGGTTTGTTGGGATTACTGGCATGGATATTAATTAAGCTGGGAATTGTTTGATTGTTATTGTAAAAAAATCACTGTTTTTGAACTTACCAAATTTACTACTTATTTACTAATTAGGATTTTAAAGAATGGAAATACCATTTCTTTCACTGACAATCTGGTTGCCTATTTTGGGTGGACTACTTTTGCTTGCTCTTGGAAGTGATAATCGAGGACTGACTAAAAAAGTATCGTTATTAATTTCAATATTAACCTTTTTAGTGAGTATTCCACTGTACAGTCAGTTTAATGTTGGAACGCATGAAATGCAGTTTGTTGAGCATGTAGAGTGGATTCCACTTTTTAATATCTATTATTCTCTTGGAATTGATGGAATTTCAATGCCATTAATTTTATTAACAACCTTCATTACGGTCATTATTGTGATTGCTGGTTGGGATGTTATTAAATATAAGCAAAACCAATATATGGCTGCTTTTTTAGTCATGGAAGGTTTAATGGTTGGTGTTTTTTCAGCGCTAGATGCAATTCTCTTTTATGTGTTTTGGGAAGGAATGTTGCTGCCGATGTTTATTATAATCGGTATTTGGGGAGGACCAAATCGTGTTTATGCGACAATTAAATTCTTTTTGTATACCTTTTTAGGTTCAGTTTTTATGCTGGTTGCATTGGTATATATGCATTATTTGTCAGGTAGTTTTAACATTATTGATTTTCACAGTTTGGCTCTTAATCGAACCGAGCAAATTCTTATTTTTCTGGCTTTTTTAATGGCCTTTGCTGTAAAAGTTCCGATGTGGCCTGTTCATACGTGGTTGCCTGATGCTCATGTTGAAGCGCCGACAGGTGGTTCAGTGGTGCTGGCTGCAATCATGCTGAAAATAGGGGGTTATGGATTCTTGCGTTTTAGTTTGCCAATAACTCCTGATGCGAGTAGTGAGCTTGACTGGCTTGTCATAACAATGTCATTGATAGGTGTTGTCTACATTGGCTTTGTTGCTCTGGTACAAGAGGATATGAAAAAATTAATTGCCTATTCATCAATTGCACATATGGGATTTGTAACATTGGGTTTCTTTGTGGTGTTTGATATTGCCGCAAATGGTGGGACTCAATCTAATGCGGCAATGGCAATGGAAGGTGGAATGATTCAAATGATTTCACATGGTTTTATTTCAGGTGCCTTATTTTTGTGTGTGGGTGTTATGTATGAGCGACTGCATAGTCGAATGATTAAAGATTACGGAGGCGTAGTTAATACGATGCCTGTTTTTGCTGCATTGGCTGTATTTTTTGCAATGGCAAATTCGGGCTTGCCAGGAACCTCTGGTTTTGTCGGTGAGTTTATGGTTATATTGAGCGCATTTAAAGCGAATATGTGGTATTCATTTTTGGCTGCAACAACTTTAATTCTTGGCGCTGCTTATTCATTGTGGATGGTTAAGCGTGTTATTTTAGGCAAGGTTGCAAATGATAGTGTTGCTGCCTTAAAAGATATTAATCAGAGAGAATTTTTTATGCTTGCAGTTTTGGCTGTTGCAGTTTTATTCTTTGGCGTTTGGCCACAACCTTTGGGTGAGGTTATGCATTCATCCATTAACCATCTATTAGAGCATATATCAGTATCTAAATTTTGAGCTTATTATTATGGCATTTGATTTTATTAACATTGTAACCGTACTTCCAGAAATCGTATTATTGTCAATGGCATGTGTTGTATTGCTGATTGATTTATATACTGATTCGGCAGAAGAATCGCTGAGTTATTATTTGACTCAGTTTACTATGGTGATTGTTGCTGCTGTAATCATTATTTTTGCACCAGAAAAAACGGTGCTTGTATTTGATGGTGCCTACGTGAGTGATAATCTCTCGTTTGTTTTGAAGTTATCTCTTTGTTTGCTTGGGTTTGTTGTATTTGTTTTTTCAAAAAAATTACTTGAAGATTTAAAGTTGGATAAAAGTGAATATTATGCTTTGGCATTATTTGCAATGCTGGGAATGATGGTAATGATTTCTGCGGGTAATTTTTTAACTATTTACCTAGGGCTGGAGTTATTATCATTGAGCTTATATTCAATGATTGCAATGCAACGTGATTCAAAGCGCTCAGTTGAAGTTGCCATGAAATATTTTGTGCTGGGAGCGGTGGCATCAGGTATGCTACTGTATGGTATATCGATGATTTATGGTGTAACAAAAAGTATTCAATTTGATGTAATTCATGAAATTACTATGATTACTGGTCAAAGTCAGCTGATTATGATTTTTGGTTTGGTGTTTATCGTTATTGGTGTTGCTTTTAAGTTGGGTGCTGTTCCATTTCATATGTGGTTGCCTGATGTTTATCACGGTTCTTCTTTACCCATTACATTATTTATAGGAAGTATTACTAAAATTGCAGCTTTTGCTCTTATTGCGAGAGTTTTAGTTGATGGATTAGAAGGTTTGCACGCAAGTTGGAAAGATATGCTTGCGATATTGGCCGTATTGTCTTTAATTTTAGGAAATATAATTGCCATTGCCCAGAAAAATATAAAACGAATGTTTGCCTATTCAACGATTTCACATGTTGGATTTATCATGCTGGGTTTAATTGCTGGAAATCAGTTGGGTTATTCAGCTTCTATGTTTTATACCCTAGTTTATGCTTTGATGGCAACGGCTGGTTTTGGTGTGCTGTTAATGTTGAGTAAAAATGGTATAGAAGCAGAAAATATTGCAGATTTGTCTGGGTTGAGCGATCGAAGTCCTTTGTTGGCAGTGGTTATGCTGGTTGTTATGTTTTCTATGGCAGGTGTCCCTCCGACCGTTGGGTTTTATGCGAAACTTTCGGTAATTAATGCTATTGTTTCAAGTGATATGATTTGGCTTGCTTTGGTTGCTGTTTTTATGTCTGTTGTCGGTGCTTTTTATTATTTAAGGATAATAAAAGTGATGTATTTTGAGAAACAAGATATTATTGAGTCGGTTGATAATTCATTTAATGAGCGCCTATTTATAGGTGTTAATGGTTTGACAATACTGCTTTTAGGGCTTTATCCAACAACTTTAATGATGCTTTGTTCAGCATCATTTAAATAAATTAAAAATTTAACTTGATAATATTTCATGTCACTGTAGAATGCTTTTTGTCAGATGCGGGGTGGAGCAGTCTGGCAGCTCGTCGGGCTCATAACCCGAAGGTCGCAGGTTCAAATCCTGCCCCCGCTACCAAGACCCCTTTATGGGGTTTTTTTTATTCTCTAAATTAAGTGTTTACAGAATCTAATAAATTAAAAGGCCGTCATGGCCTTTTTTTATATGAGATAAAAACACTGGTTTACAGTTCCATTATCTAGGAAGTTGCAAAGAATGCAGGCTTTCGACAAATTAAGGCTAAAATATTCGAAAACCTCAGCTTAATAATGTGAACGAGGATTATAATATTGTTTTATCTTAAAATTGTTGAAAATGTGTCTTCATGTGCTCCCTAAGTTTTAATTAGGTATACATGTGTGAAAATTGAGGATAAAATAACTGAAATTTTGCAACCCGTTGTTTGTTCTTTAGGTTATGAACTAGTTGGTATTGAGTTTATTTCAGCAAAATCATCAATATTGAGAATATTTATTGATTCAGAAAAAGGTATTAATGTTGATGATTGCCAAAAAGTGAGTAATCAAGTCAGTGCAACTTTGGACGTAGAAGATCCTATTCCTTATGAATACATTCTTGAAGTATCATCACCAGGAATAAATAGACCAATTTTTAGCTTAAATGATTATTCTAAATTTATCGATCAACAAGTTAGAATTAAGCTGTACGACAAAAAAAATGGAAAGAAAAATTTTAAAGGTATTATAAAAGAAGTACTGGAAGATAATGTGTTGGTTGATTGTGAGGGAATAACTGAAACATTTAATTTACAGGATATTAAAAAAGCCAATCTAATTATTGATTATTAAGGTATTAAGGCAAGTATATACAATGAATAATAAAGAAATATTAATGGTGGTTGATGTTGTTTCAAACGAAAAAGGTTTGGGTAAATCAACAATATTTGAAGCTATTGAGGCTGCATTGGCGTCTGCAACAAAAAGGAAGCACATGCTTGATATATTGGTCAGGGTTTCTATTGATCAAGTGACTGGTAATTATGAAACATTCAGGCGCTGGGAGGTTGTTGAGACCAGTGATGATATTGAATACCAGGAAAAGCAGATTACATTGGATGCCGCTAAAGAACTTCAACCAGAAATAGAAGTGGGTGGTTTTATAGAAGATTCAATTGAATCAATTAAATTTGGTCGAATTGCAGCACAGGCAGCTAAACAGGTTATTGTTCAAAAAGTAAGAGAAGCTGAACGTGAAAAAATAGTCGCGAATTATATTAATAAAAAAGGTGAATTAGTAACGGGTGTTATTAAGCGGATTGAAAGAGGCAATGTCTTTCTTGATCTTGGTAACAATGCTGAAGCCATCATCTACCGAGAAAATCTTTTACCAAAAGAACCATTAAGGACAGGAGATCGGTTGAGAGGGCACTTGTATGATGTTAGGCCAAATACAAAAGGGCCACAGCTACTTGTTAGCCGAACATCCCCTGAGTTATTGGTTGAATTATTTAAGTTAGAAGTGCCAGAAGTTGGCGATGGTTTGATTGAAATTATGAACGCTGCCAGAGATCCTGGTGCGAGAGCAAAAATAGCCGTTAAAGCTAATGACCCAAGATTAGATGCGGTAGGAGCTTGTGTTGGAATGCGAGGCTCGCGAGTCCAAGCAGTATCAAATGAACTGAATGGTGAAAGGATCGATATTATTTTGTGGCATGATAATTCGGCTCAACTGGTTATTAATGCTATGTCTCCTGCAGATGTTGTCTCAATTATGATGGATGAAGATACTCATTCAATGGATGTGGCGGTATTAGAAGAACATTTGTCACAAGCCATCGGCAAAGCTGGTCAAAACATAAAATTAGCTTCCGAATTAACAGGCTGGACACTCAATGTGATGTCTGATGTACAGGCCGAAGAAAAAAATGCGGAAGAATCTGAAAAATTAGTCACATTATTTAAAGAACAACTTCAAGTGGATGAAGATGTTGCAATTGTATTGGTTGAAGAGGGTTTCTCAACGGTTGATGAAGTTGCTTATGTACCCCCAGCTGAAATGCTTGCAATTGATGGCTTTGATGATGAAATTGTTGATGAACTAAAAAATAGAGCAAAAGATAATCTGTTAACCAACGCAATAGCTTCTGAAGAAAAATTGGTGGATTTAAAACCATCAGATGATTTGTTGCAAATGAAGGGAATGGATGATGAACTTGCAATGGCATTGTGTGGTCAGGGGATTGTTACGATGGATGATCTTGCAGAATTAGCTATTGATGATTTATTAGATATTAAAGATATAGATGCTGAAAAAGCAGGTAAACTAATTATGGAAGCCCGTGCACCATGGTTTGCTGAAGAGCAGCAGCAATAACATAATGAATGAGAGTGCAATAATGAGTAAAACAACCGTCAAACAGCTTGCAGGAACTGTGGGTATTTCCATAGAAAAGTTGCAAAGCCAAATGAAAGAAGCTGGCATCACCATAGGTAATGAAGATGACTATGTTGATGAAGATGCAAAAGTTAAGTTGCTGAGTTTTTTGAAAGCAGGGCATCAAGCAGGGGAAAGTGTTAATGAGGCAACAAGCCCTAAAAAAATCACCTTAAGAAGAAAAACAATTACTCGGTTAAAACAAACGGGGACCAAAGGTAGTGCCGTTAATGTCGAAGTTAGAAAAAAAAGGGTTTACGTTAAAAGAAGTGAAGTGGAAGAACAAAATACAGCTGCTGAAGAGTTAAAAAAAGAAGCAGAAATTAGTTCAACAGTTAGCGAAAAAAATACGGTTGAGAATGAAAATGTTTTGCCATCAGTTGATGTTGTTGCAGAGCCACAAGCAGAAAAAGCGGATGAAAATAAAGCAGAAGAGGTTGAGCCATCAGAGACTAACAAAAATACTGATGTCGAAGCAAAATCAGATGTTGCTGATGACGATACAAAAAATATGGCTGACAGTGATGTCGATAGCAACAATGAAGCAGATGCTTCTAAGAAAAAGAAAGAAAAATTTGTCAAAAAAGATAAAAAATCAGAAGTAAATAAAAATGCTACTCCTGAAGAAGACAAAGATTTTAAAAAGAAAAAGAAAGAACGAACTAAAACGGCTGAAAAGAGTAAATTTGATCATAATTTAATTGATAATTTAAATGATGATTTTACTGAAATTATTGAACCAGTAGAAAAAGTATCTAAGAAGAAGAAAAGAATTAAAAAAATAATTTCTAAAAAACACAAATTTGCAATGCCTAAAGTATCCGTTAAAAACGAAGTTATTTTATATGGTAGTGTTACTGTTTCTGAATTGGCACAAAAAATGTCAATTAAAGCAAACCAAGTCATTAAAACATTAATGAATCTTGGAACAATGGCAACGATTAATGATGTTATTGATTTGGAAACGGCAACATTGGTAGCCGAAGAAATTGGACACAGTGTTAGACTGGTCAATGAAAATGAATCAGAACTTGAATTGATTAAAGATACTGAAAACCATTCGAAGTTAACTAACCGTTCGCCTGTTGTTACCATTATGGGGCATGTTGATCATGGTAAAACATCTTTACTCGATTACATCAAAAAAACTCAAGTAGCGGACGGAGAAGCCGGGGGCATTACTCAGCATATTGGTGCATACAGGGTGTTGACTGATCATGGTAATATTACCTTTCTTGATACTCCTGGACACGCTGCATTTACTTCAATGCGGGCTAGAGGTGCAAAAGTTACAGATATTGTTATTCTTGTTGTTGCCGCAGATGATGGTGTTAAACCTCAGACAGTTGAAGCAATACAACATGCAAAAGCAGCTGAAGTTCCATTAATTGTTGCGGTTAATAAAATTGACAAACCAGAAGCTGACCTAGATCGTGTTAAAAATGAATTGTCACAGCATGAAGTGTTGTCAGAAGAATGGGGTGGTGAAAATATGTTTGTCAATGTTTCTGCCTTGACGGGTGAAGGTATTGAAGACTTATTGGAGTCAATTATTTTACAGGCTGAGGTATTAGAACTTAAGGCAAATGATCAAGGGCTGGCATCGGGATCAGTTATTGAGTCAAGTTTGGATAAAGGTCGAGGTGCTGTTTCGACTATTCTGGTACAAACAGGAACTCTCAATAAAGGCGATGTTATTTTAAGTGGGCATGAGTCTGGGCGAGTACGGGCTATGTTCGATGAGCATGGAAATTCATTGGCTACAGCAGGACCATCGACTCCAGTGGTCGTTTTAGGTTTGTCTGGTACACTTAATTCGGGTGATTCTGTTATTGCTGTTGATAATGAGAAAAAAGCCAAAGAAGTTGCTACTTTACGTAAAGATAACTTTCGTAAAGAACAGTTTGCAAGTCAACAGGCCAGTAAAACGGAAGACTTATTTACGCAAATGTCTGAGGGTGATATTAATGAGTTAAATCTCGTTATTAAAGCTGATGTACAAGGCAGTGTTGAGGCATTGAAAGAAACATTGATCAAATTGTCAAATGATGAAGTCAAAGTTAAAGTGATTGTACACGGTGTTGGCGGTATTAATGAATCGGATGCAACGTTGGCACATTCAACCAAAGCAACAGTGATTGGTTTTAATGTTCGTGCTGACTCAACTGCCAGAAGATACATAGAATCAAAAGATATCAATATGCGCTACTATAGTGTTATTTATGATGTCATTGATGATGTGAAGCATGCCATTAATGGCATGTTAGAACCTGAAATCAGAGAAGAAATTATTGGTAATGCAGAAGTTAGAGATGTCTTTAAGTCACCTAAATTAGGCGCAATAGCTGGTTGTATGGTTCTTGAGGGTATTGTAAAACGTAGCGCTCCAATCAGAGTATTAAGAGATAATGTGGTTATTTATGAGGGAACTCTTGAGTCATTGCGACGTTTTAAAGATGATGTCAATGAAGTTAAATCAGGTATGGAGTGCGGTATAGGTGTGAAAAACTATAATGACGTGAAATCTGGTGACAATATTGAAGTATTTGAGCGTGTAGAAATAGCGCGTACAATTTAAATGTTGAAATAACTATGCCTAAAGAATATAGCCGAGTAAAGCGGGTAGCTTCTGAGATTCAAAAAATTGTTTCTCAATTAATATTTAATGAAATTAATGATCCTGATCTTGGTATGATTACTGTTAATGATGTTGAAGTTTCCCGTGACTTTTCCTATGCAAAAGTTTATGTGACCTCCTTAAATCCAAAAAATGAACACGAAAATTGCATTTCAATATTAAATCAAGCCGCACCTTATTTACGTCATTGTCTTGGTAAGCAAATTAAGATAAGACTGACTCCAGAGCTGAGATTTGTTTATGATAAATCTGCGGTTGAAGGTGCCAAAATAGAGTCCCTAATTAATTCGCTTTGATGATTCTGAATAAATCAATTCATTTAATTTAGAGTGTTTTAAACACTCTTTTTCTGTCATAATTTCCACTTTAGCTTGAGTATTTAATGTCACGAAAAAAACGCAAAACGGGCAAAGATATTCATGGAATATTGTTGTTTGATAAACCTTATTTACTGAGTTCAAATAAAGCGTTGCAACAAGTTAAGCGGGTGTTTAATGCCAATAAAGCAGGTCATACAGGGAGTTTAGATCCTCTGGCGACAGGTTGTTTAGCTCTCTGTTTTGGAGAAGCGACCAAAGTTTCTGCCTATCTATTAGATGCCAATAAAACGTATCATGTTAGCATGTCTTTAGGCTCGATGACGACTACTGGAGATGTAGAAGGTGAGGTGATTTCTAACAAACCCATTCCTTTGCTTGATGATGAGGTCATTAATCAACTATTTAAACAGTTTGAAGGCGAAAGTCAGCAAATACCACCGATGTATTCAGCATTAAAGGTTGATGGGCAACGATTATATAAATTAGCAAGGCAAGGCGTGGAAGTTGAAAGAAAGCCTCGTTCAATCAATATTTTCAACTTACACTTAATCGAATTCAATGAGCAGGAAATAACCTTTATAGTTGAATGTTCTAAAGGGACTTATGTTCGTACTTTGGTTGAAGATATGGGAAATAAACTAGGCTGTGGTGCATTTGTAAAACATTTGCGAAGAACCAGCTTAGGACCTTTTGTCGATGAAAAGCTCTATTCATTTGATGATTTGAATTCAACTAAAGATACAAATCTAATGCTGTCTTCATTGTTGTTACCAATTGATTCCGTCTTGTTACATTTACCTCGGGTTAATTTAAATGATACAAGTACATATTATTTGAAACAAGGTCAGGCAGTGACTGCTTCAAATTTACCTGATGATGGGTTGTTGCGGCTGTATGACGAAAAGAATAATTTTATTGGTATTGGGTCGGTTACCGTAGATGGGCAGGTAACACCCAAAAAACTGATGAATTATAGTGATTAAGGTTTGGAATGAAACGCAAAATTAGAAACTCCTATAAAAATTGTGCATTTTGTCGTGGAATGAGATCATTTGCTGTCAGTGGTTTTGGTGGTGGTCTTTCAGCTTATATTGCGATATTCCTTGAGCGAGATCGAGGAGAAATGATGTACTGGATTGTTGTAGGTGCAATGCTTGCATTATTTCTTGTAATCAAAATGGATAAAAAAGAATAAAGTAATATATTTGTCAGTCAGATTAATATCAATGTCTAAAAATTTTACCGAAAAACTCAAAAATTGTATGCTGTGTGATCAGCATAGACTCCATAAAAAGCTTAAAAGCCATCAAAAATCATCTGCCAATAACCAAAGCTGGGAAACATTAGCCAATGAAATTGAGCAGTCACTCTCGACTCGAAAAAAACGTTTAGACAATATTCCCAAGCCAGAATTATTAGCCAACTTACCCATCATTGAAAAAAAGCAATTAATCGCTGATGCCATTGAAAAACATCAAGTGATTATTCTTTGCGGTGAAACAGGGTCAGGTAAAACGACTCAATTACCTCAAATTTGTCTCAGTCTGGGGCGTGGTGTATCGGGATTGATTGGGCATACTCAGCCAAGAAGAATTGCCGCTCGAACGGTGGCGGCACGAATTGCTGATGAACTTAAGTGTTCATTGGGTCAGCAGGTAGGCTATCAGGTACGTTTTGACGATAAAACAAACCAGAAAAGTTATATTAAAGTGATGACAGATGGTATTTTATTAACAGAAATACAACATGATCGTTTCTTAAATAAATACGATACCTTGATTATTGATGAAGCTCATGAGCGAACCTTGAATATTGATTTCTTACTGGGTTACTTAAAATGGTTATTAAACAAACGTCCTGACTTAAAACTAATCATAACTTCTGCAACCATTGACCCTGATTCATTTTCAGCATTTTTTAATCAAGCCCCAATTATAAAAGTTTCTGGTCGAACGTATCCCGTCGATGTTCTTTATCGGCCGATAGAAGAATTTGCAGAAGGTGATATGCAGCAAGCTGTTGTGCATGCGGTTGATGAAGCGTTAAAAATTGTCAGGGGGGATATTTTAATATTTTTCAGTGGCGAACGAGAAATAAAAGAGGCCGCTGATGCCATCAATAAATATCGTCCTCAGCAATATGAAGTATTGCCATTATATGCTCGGCTCAGTTCTTCGCAACAACAGAAAATATTTCAGTCACACCGTCTGATTAAAATTATTCTGGCAACCAACATTGCCGAAACATCAATTACCGTGCCAGGTATTCGAACAGTTATTGATACTGGATTGGTGCGTATTAATCGTTATAGTCCTGGCAGTCAGGTGCAACGCTTGCCCATTGAACATATTTCACAAGCCAGTGCGAATCAAAGAAAAGGGCGTTGTGGTCGTGTAAGTGATGGTTTGTGTATTCGGCTGTATGCAGAAGATGAGTTCAATTTGTGGGAAGAATATACCACGCCTGAAATTCAGAGAACCAGTTTAGCATCGGTTATTTTACAAATGGCAGTATTGAAATTGGCAAATATCAGTCATTTTCCATTTATTTCACCTCCAGAAAAAAAATATATTAATGATGGTTATCGTTTATTGCAGGAAATTGAAGCGCTGGATAAAAATCGAAAAATGACTGTCATGGGTTATGAAATAGCTAAATTGTCAATTGATCCACGTTTGGCAAGAATGGTGGTTGCCTCTAAAGGTACTTGTGCAGAAGAGGTTGCCATCATTGTTAGTGCTCTGGCAATTCAAGACCCAAGAGAACGACCGTTTGAATTTCAGCAAAAGGCCGATGAATGTCATCGTGAGTTTTTTGATGAAGATTCTGATTTTTTAGCGTTTTTAAATTTATGGCAATTCTATCGAGCCAAAGAACAAGAATTATCCAAAAATAAACTTAGGCAGCTCTGTAAAAAACGATTTTTGTCTTATATGAAAATGCGAGAATGGCAAGAAATTTATCATCAGCTAACTCGACAAATGAAAACATTGGGCTATCGGTTTAATCAGCAGGAGGTCAATTATGAATTCATACACAATGCATTATTGACGGGGTTGTTAGGGCAAATTGGTTTTAAAGATGAAAAGTATCAATATTTAGGGCCAAGAAGTCGCCAATTTAATTTGTTTCCTGGGTCATCATTGTTTAAAAAACAACCCAAGTGGTTAATGGCGGCTCATTTGGTTGAAACGACTAAGTTGTATGCCAGAATGGCTGCAAAAATTAATCCGCAATGGATTGAAGCTTGTGCAAGTCATCTGGTCAAGTATCATTACTACGAGCCACATTGGGGCCTAAAAGATGGGCGGGTGATCGCCTATCGACAAACTTTATTGTATGGTTTGGTGATTAATCCAAGACAAAAAGTGTTTTATGATCAAATTGATGCAATAGAATCACGAAAAATATTCATCCAATCAGCTTTGGTTGAAGGTGATTTTAAAACCAAAGTTCCCGTTTTCCATGAAAACCAACAATTGTTAAGTTCGGTTGAATTACTAGAGCATAAGTCCAGACGGCAGGATGTATTGGTTGATGATCTGGTTATTTTTCAATTTTATGATGATTGTCTGCCAAATGATGTGAATTCTAGGGCTTCATTTGAGCAATGGTATTTTAACAATCGGCAAAAAAATTCAGCATCACTGTCGTTGAGTAAAACAACTTTAATGCGGCATCAAGCCGATGATGTGACTGAAGCGCAGTTTCCAGATAGCTTAAGAGTCGGTAGCAGTCAGTTTAAATTGCAATATCACTTTGAGCCAGGACATGTTGATGATGGTGTCAGTCTGATCTTGCCACTTCCTATGCTGAATCAAATTGTAATAGAGCCATTAGAGTGGTTGGTGCCTGGGTTAATTAAAGATAAAGTAATTGCTTTGATTAAAGGTTTGCCAAAGCCCATCAGAAAACTATTCGTACCTGTTCCTAACGTGGCAGAAAAATTTGTAGTTGAAAAACAAGGGCAAGGTCATTTAATCACGATTTTATCCGAATTTTTAAAACAGCAATCGGGAGTGACAATCGAAAAGCAATTGTGGAATCATCAGTCACTGGCTGATTTCTATAAAATAAATATTATTTTAATGGACGAGAATAATAAAAAAATTGATTCCAGTCGAGATGTCGAATTATTAAGGAAGCGTCATGGTCAGTCCATTAAACAAAAATTTAATTTAGATTCACTTGAGGAATATCACCAGAAAAACCTAAAATACTGGAGTTTTGATGACCTAGAGGATGAAGTCAAAGTAATGCAGGATAAGTTGGAGTATTTTGCTTATCCCGCTTTAATTGATGATTGTCTCAGAGTGAATTTACAGTTATTTGACAATAAAAATAAATCATTATCATGTCATTATCAGGGGTTGCGACGATTGTTCAGATTGAGTCATGAGAAAGAGTTTAAATATCTTAGAAAAAATATGCCACATCTTCAGAAGACATGTTTGTTGTATGTCAGTGTGACGGGGTGTAAGCAACTAGATAGTGAAAAAATTAAAGAAGAAATAACGGATTTGATTGTCGCCAGCGTTTTCCCTGAGAAAAATATTCGACAAAAAGCAGTGTTTGAAACAGTTTGCCAATCAGCATCAAAAAACTTATTGTCGATGGGTAATGATATTGCAAAAGTGATTAATGAAAGTTTGATTTTGTCTCAAGAATTGACCGTTCAATTGTCTCGC
>JABHHM010000024.1 GCA_018671575.1 Methylococcales bacterium
GGATGCTGATGATTTTAGTTTCACAGTTTCTGGCGGTGCTAGAGCAGGTGACCCAAATGACTTGGTTGATAAATTTGATACCATTTCAACATCAATTGATAGTTTAGATAGTTTGATTGCAACTTATGAGTCCAGTCTAGCAACATTTAATGCTTCACAAACATCGTCTAATTTAACAACGGTTCAAAATGATGCTAATGCAGTCATCACACAGGCAAAACAAGTGGTTAATAATGACCTGCCAGCGATTAATGGGGGTGTTTTAGAATTTCTAATTGGTGCTGGAGCAAATATAGCTATTCCCAGTAAAAAATTTGGTATGGCTGTTTTTGCTGATGGTCGGACTGGTGGCGGTATTGTTCCCGTTTTTTCATCGCAAGATCAAACAACCATCAATAATGATATTATTACTCCGCTGGAAACTTTTGTTAATTCGGGTGGAACTGCCCCCACGGTTGCAAAACCTACTTATACTTCAGAAATACGAGTCATTGCATCAGCCATTTCAGAAGTTGGTCTAACGTTGGCACGGAAATTTGATTTTGCAAATGGCATCGCCATTGGTATTTCTCCAAAAATTATCAAAGTGACCACATTTGATGGTTTTGTCAATGTTAATAATGCTGACAATATTGATGATAAAATAGATGATTTTAAAAAGAGTCACACCTCTGCCAATGTTGATTTGGGTTTATTAAAGATTTTTGACAGTGGTTGGCGTTTTGGTTTGACCATTAAAAATCTCATTCCTGAAGAGTTTGATACAACTAGAGGTCGGCAAATCAAGTTCAGTCCACAAGCCCGAGCAGGTATAGCCTATAATGGCAGTTGGGCTAAGTTTGCAGTAGATATGGATTTAACAGAAAATAACCCGTTAGGCTCGGAAAGTGGTACTGAATTTATTGCTATAGGCACTGAATTAGACCTTAAATTATTGCAACTTCGTTTAGGCTATCGTGATAATTTATCTGAAAAATCAGATGCTGATGAAGGTATCTTTTCAGTGGGTGTTGGAATTTATTTAGGCTTTCATCTCGATGCGGCTGTTGCAGGAAATAGTGACGACATTGCGGGCTCTGTTCAAGTAGGTTTAACGTTCTAAAAATTAGATTTTGTAGTGACATCAATCCCTTCTAAGTAACATGAAATTGAAATGTTACTTTTAGATGGTTGAACGCACCGTTCTCAGGTGCTACTAAGTAATCCACGCCCATTTCCATTGGTCGTGGATTATTTTTTTGTCTTGATTTTTTAAGTAACGGGAAGTTATTTGGTGCCCGTCCCTAACCATAAATTAATAAAGCTAATGGGCGTTGAATGAATTATAATTTTGCAACAATAAATGCGTTTACCAATACCCAGTTTCAAGGTGCGCAAGTTCTTGTTTTTCCAGAAGCAGATGGCTTAAATAGTCTGCAAATGCAGCAAATTGCTAAAGAATTTAACTTTTCTGAAACAGTTTTTTGTGTCAAAGCCGATTTGACTAAAAACCAGAAAAAATTTCGTCTGTTTACCGTAGAAAAAGAAATTCCATTTGCGGGACACCCAACGATTGCCGCTGCTTTCTTTCTTGCACAAAACAATGTATTAGTAACACAAGATGGTATCAATGAGTTTACAATTGAAGAGCAAATTGGTGAAGTAATTATTCGTTGCCATAAAAAATATGATTCGATTGTTTTAACTGAATTTATTGTTGATGTTTCCACTCATTTAGACAGTTATGTGCCGACAAATAAAGAATTGGCTCAAATCTTAAATATTGAATCTTCAGATATTGGTTGTATGGGATTTATGCCAACCGTTGTCACTGGTGATGATGCTTATTTAATGGTCCCTATGAAAAATTATGAAAAATTACTGAAAGCCTCTTTTTCATCATCAACCTGGATAAAACTTCCCAGTACAACGACAATAAAAGCCAATCTATTTTTATTTTCACCTGCTGAAAAGGCTAGTAATAATCAATTTAATGCTCGGCTTCTAGGGGAAAATATTGCCAATGAAGACGATCCCCCTATTGGGTCAGTGGTGCCATTATTTGCCAGTTTCTTACAAAAACAGAATGATTGGCAATATTCAGAGTTTATTATTCAAAGAGGTGTTGGTCGGGGAAGATTAAGCACCATCAATGTTGATATGGGCATTCACTCAAATTCAGGAACTTCGGTGAGAGTGGGTGGGAAATGTGTCGTCATGAGTCAAGGGCAATTGCAGATAGGTAACAAACATGAATAGAGTATTTCCGATTTTTATTTTATTGAGTGCCTTATTTTTTTCATTCAATATCAGTGCTGCGACCATCAAAGTATTGGTTTTAGGTGATAATTTAAGTTCTGGTGACGGTATTGAGCGTGATTTGCAATGGGTTCGTTTATTAGCCTACAAAATTAATGTCAATTATAAAAAATACAGAGTCATTAATCGAAGTTTGAGTGGTGATGTCACCCAGCAAAGCCTTGAACGATTACCCGCATTATTAAAAAGATACCGTCCTAAAGTCGTTATTATTCAAATGGGAGGGAATGATGGGCTTCAAGGTTTATCGGTTAACCAAATCGCTTCAAATTTGGATAAGATGATTGAAATTAGTAAAGATGCTGGTGCGCGAGTCTTATTACTAGGAATGCAACTTCCAGCCAGATTTGGTTTACGTTATAGCTATCAATTTGGAAAGCTCTACATTAATGTCGCTGATGACCATAATATTCATATGGTTTCGTTGTTATTAAGGCAAGTTGCACTCAATTCTACCGAGGAAAACTCGGATACTTTATTGGTCAATAAAAATGGGCAAGAAGTGATTTTTGAGAGTGTTTGGCCATTTCTGGTGCCTTTATTAAATGCCGCAGAAATGGACAGGCTGGAAGAGTAAAGGATATTTTATCCCTAAGGCAACTCGCAACAAATAAACTACCCATCTTACTTGCTCTTTTGTCTGTCTTCTTTGCCACAAAAATAGTTATGTAGA
>JABHHM010000171.1 GCA_018671575.1 Methylococcales bacterium
AAAATGCTCATTTACACACGTAAACTGCGCTTTTTCGACAATTTTATGCCTTGATTTGACGAAAATCTGAGTTCTCGGACAGCCTCCTAGGCTAAGGTGAGAAACCATGCACAGCAATGGATTTTCAATTCTTCTTTTTGTTATTTTTTCGCTGCTCATTGGCGCCTTGCTAAAAGCAGTTATGCACAAAAGTCGCCTTCCCTATACTGTTGTCCTGCTACTCATTGGTATTGCTGCAGGTGGACTCAACCAGATAGGTCTATTTGGAACTGAGACACTGATGAGTAATATTTTTACTCAAGTAGGCCATATTGACCCTCACCTCATTCTTTTCCTTTTTTTACCCACGCTGATTTTTGAGTCCGCCTACTCAATGGAACCCCATTTATTTTTCCGTATTGCGCCCCAAATTCTATTACTGTCTGTTGTTGGGCTGATCATTTCTATGGTATTGAGTGCTTTGGCCATTCATTGGTTATTATCTTGGGGCTTGGGAGCGGCGCTACTTTTTGGCGCATTAATCAGTGCCACTGACCCTGTCGCAGTGGTTGCCCTACTAAAAGAAAAAAGCTCCCGCAAACGACTTGAGACACTGATTGAAGGTGAATCTCTATTGAATGATGGTACAGCCATTGTTTTCTTTTCATTATTTTACGGTTTTGCCCTGGGCACCACTACAGAAGTTAAGTTACTCGACACTTTCATCGAGTTTATCTGGGTTGTTGCTGCAGGCCTGCTCATTGGGGCAGCCATTGGCTGGATTATTCTATGGGTTATTGGCAAACTACTTAACCAACCACTGATTGAAATCAGCTTATCTGTTGTTGCCGCCTACCTTACTTTTATTATTGCTGAAACGCTACATGTCTCAGGTGTGGTCGCACTTGTTTCTCTTGCTCTTATGTTTTCAACGATTGGCAGAACATTAATTTCACCAGAAATATCACATTTTCTACATCAATTTTGGGAAATGATGACCTATATGGCAAATACTCTGATTTTTTTAATTGTAGGCATTGTCATCATGACTTTGACTCAATTTGATTCACCACAATTATGGCTAACACTGGGTATTCTGTATATTTTATTAATTTTAATTCGCAGTGTATCCGTTATTATTCTTATGCCCTTGCTAGAACGTATTGGCGTTGGCATCAATCGAAAAAAAGCAATCGTACTCGTGTGGGGAGGTTTGCGAGGAGCCGTCTCATTATCCCTAGCTCTTTCTTTGGCTCAGGACATGGCGATTCCACAACAATTACGTGAACAAATTCTATTTCTAACAGCGGGCATCGTTTTTCTCACCATCGTCATTAATGGCTCCACAATGGAATGGCTGCTACACTTGCTCAAACTTGACCAGTTACCTCCTGCCAAAGAAGCATCCATACAAAAAGCGCGCCAAACTCTTGATCATAAAATGAGCACTTTCCTTAAAACACTGAGTAACAATTATTTTTTCAATCTCATAAAACTTGATTCACTTGAACATCTAAGTCGTGAAGATGATAAATTAAGCTCTAATTCAACAACAGAAAGCATTAACCAGGAAGATATCAACATTGCTTTTATGCGTAGACTTTTAGAAATTGAACGCAGTGATTATTGGCAACAATTTGAGGATGGGCATATTGGTCGGCAAGCAGCATTTTTACTCTCAAGGTCGATTGAACACGCATTGGATAATGAACCTGTTATTTCACCTCGAACAACACTAGAAGAAAGCTTTAAAATCCCCAATCCCCCCAAGTGGATTCAGAAGCTACCCATTATGGGACAATCAATGGATAATTGGCTATTTACCCGTCTTTCGCTGAATTATGATGTAGCTCGTGGTTTTGTTGCTGCTCAGGAGGTATTGCGTCAACATATTCAATCATTACAACCTGATGAAATAACGGGGGGAAAAGTCGAGGCAATGATCGATAAAAACTGCACTCAGGTTTTCAGTTTTATTCGACACATTAATCAGGTATATCCCCAGCTTATTGAACAACTTCAATCTAAATCAGCCAAGCGTTTATTGCTGAATCATGAACGTTCACTCATTTGGGGAATGCAACATGATGGCATATTAGAAACAGCAGAAGCACAACATTTAATCGACAACATTGAAACAAAGATGATCAAAGTACGAAAGCTAAAGTAATCATTCTTCATCAC
>JABHHM010000436.1 GCA_018671575.1 Methylococcales bacterium
TATAAAAATAAAGAAAAAATAACAACAACCAAACTGACGATTAATCCCGTCACTAGATTAAGCCTTGCTTTGATGGTATTGAACAAAATGAAATCTCCTTAATAAAAACCCAAATAATTCAGGCACAGATATGTCTAATAACCAAACCAAGATGACTTTATTTTTATTGCTAATAATTTAAATTATTTATAGGTCGAATTTGGTCCATTACTTTAACTATAAATTAAAAATATGACAATTTTATGACAAAACAAACTTTTTTTAATTTTATTGGCAAGTGATGTCAACCAAGGTTTCTTGATGATGCTTATTTTGCGGGAAATTTAATAAAATTTTATCACTACTCACGGTTTCGTATGAACTGATCGCACCACTGATTTTTATGGCAGAAGGATCACTGCATTTTGTAATAATCTCAACAGTTCCCTCTCCTGAAAGCTGGAATTTCAAATCCTCTCCATTACCATATAATGACACCAACTGACTTCGACTGGGTAATTTATTAATATGCGTCACTGGTTTCTCAATACCCAAATGAATGGTATAAATACCGCCATCTTGATCAAGAAAAACGGTATCTTTATTATAAGCATACCACTGATCAATCGATGCAATAGTCTGAGACTGGTTAATATTTAATGCAAACTTTCCAGCAGAACTAGAATAAACTTTAGCCGTAATGGTCTTACCCAATTTAGACACTTCAATATTTGATTGCTTAAAGGATTTTATTCTTTCCGACAAATCTTTTCCTGTGATAAATTCACTGCCGTAGCTTTTAGCTTTTGCGATAAGACTTTCAAATAAATCTAAAGTATAACCAGCCTTAAAGACATCAAACGGCCCATAATCATGCCAAGGCCAGTGAATAATGGGTTGAGAAGCGTGCTTTACCAGAGTATCAAACTCATTACTCCAAACCTGCTTTGCCTGTTCAACTGTTTTCTTTTGAAACTGAATAAGGGTAAAATCAAATGACATATTTGGGCTTAAATACACCTTGTCTGTATCTGCATTTAAAAAACCAAATGAGTTTGGAAATCCAGCCCCTTTAGCTGCATAACCACCGCTTAAGTAATCGACATAAGGCAGGATTTTTAGTGCGGTAACCAATTTTTCGGGATTACCAGGTATTGCTGTCCCGATATCAGACAATTCAATTTCTTCTTCTATGATATTTCGGGAATCAGAAAACTCAAACTGGACTTGAGTCGCTGTCAGGATATCGGTGTTGTGAGGATGAGTATAGGAATGACTGCCAATTTCATTACCTAACGCAATGTATTGTTTATAGAGTGGCGCGGAAATTCCCCAGTCAGTAAATTCACCTTCAACAGCATTATCACCAATGTTAATATAATAAGAACCAACAAAATTATATTGATCTTTCCATATTTTCAGTTGATCCAACAATGGAAATTCGACCGTAGCAACTTCTTCATTGAACATGCTTTGATCCATGTCATTACGAGAAACAAACAAGGCTTTTTCTCGTCCCATGTGCAATGTGGCTGGTGGCTTTTCACCCCAAACACTCCACTGAATCACTGGCCATAATAAATTTGCATCAGCCATCACCTGCACAGTTGAAAAATGAACATGCCGTCCTTTGTTGATTACTGTAATCAATGCATTTTCAACCTGGCTATTACCAATCTGTTGAGTTGCAATCACCTCACTGGGATATGCTCCTGTCGGCATGAAATAATCGGTGAAATTTTGTTGATAACTTAAGATGACTTCATTATCAAAATATTCATTAATGAATACGGGGTGAGTGACATCTGAAACATTAATTTGAATATCAACAGGCCCTGCACCATCTATGCGAGCAATGCCCAACAAATCTTTCATATAATTGTAAGCATCACCCGATCGACTAAGACCTGTTTCTATATTCGTTATGAAATTTCCAGCCGTTATTATGCCTATATTGTATTGATCAATTGCTTGCTTTATATTTTCAGCAATCTGGTCAACTTGACTATTTTTTACATGCGAAAAAAGTGGGAAAATAAGGGTTTTATATTGACTGATTTTATCAATATCCAACAAATCATCTTCATTGAGTAAATCATAAGGTAAACCAGACATCATCACTTGAGACTGTACACTCATAAAAAGCTGGGCATAACTTTTGGGAGTCCAAAAATTTTGCTCACTGGTTTTAGAATAGATGATGGCTAATTTATGCTTTAGATCAGCAAGTGCTGGCGGAGTTGTCACAAACTTAGCCGTCTTAATTGCTATTGGTTTAATGTTATTTTTATCTGAATCTTCTTTGGTCGATACGTTTTCAGTGTTAAAACTAATTTTTGAATTGGAACTGTTGGCAGAAGCTGGTGCAGCACCAGTACCCGAACCTGTACTTTTACAGGCAGACATTGTTATTAGCACCAGAAAAGTGATAACAATCAGCAACTTATTCACGACTTTCAACCCAGCATTTGAAGCGGAGAAATTTTTAGTGTCTTAACACATAAAAACTGTATGATACCTCACTATAATCCTTTCACCGCAAAAATACCAGGCGCATTTCTTAAATAGCCCTTGTAGTCCATTCCATAACCAAATAGATAACGATCTTCCACGTCAAAACCTACAAACTCAGCCTGAATGTCAACTTTTCGATCATGTAATTTATTGGCTAATACTGCAATATAAACTTTTTTAGCGCCCTCTGCTTCACAATATTCCTTGATACATTTCAGCGTAACACCTTCGTCTAAAATATCATCAATAAGCAAAACCACCCTATCTTTAATAGAAACTGAATGGTGTCGAATCCATTCCAATTTACCGCCACGAAATTTATCCTGATAGCGAGTTGCGTGTAAATAATCAACCTCCATCGGAAAATCCAACCGATTTAATAAACATCCCGCAGGAATAATGGCGCCATTCATCACACACATTGAAACTGGATTGACATTCACCAATTTCTCAGTGATTGATACAGCCATAACGTCCATTGCATCTTCAACTTGTTGCTTACTAAAAAGGCAATCTGCTTCTTGATAAACTATTTTGGCCTCTTCACATAATGTTTTTTTATCACTTGTCATTTTGTTCTCAACTATTTTCCTGATACTTTTCAATCAATGTCATTGCCTCAGCCCACTGAGGATGCCGTACTATTTCTTTCGTTGCCATTGTTTTTTTAGCCTGCATTTTTTCTAAACGACGACTAGAAGAGCTATTTTTAACCAATGTCATTTGATCCAAAACCTCATCAAGTCCAGCTGAATTATTGCAAACCAATGCCATATCACAACCTGAATCAAGCGCCAATGTCGTTCGAGTCGAAAAACTACCCCCCATTGAAGCGGCGGCCATATTTAAATCATCACTGAATATTACACCATTAAAACCCAATTGTTTTCTTAAAATATCTTTGAGCCAGCGTCTTGAAAAACCTGCGGGTTGCTGATCAATTTGTTCATAAATAACATGGGCAGGCATTAAAGCATCAATGCCATTATTGATCATTTTCACGAAAGGAATTAAATCACAATCCAACAAGGACTGCAAAGACCGATGATCAACAGGCAATTCAAAATGAGAGTCTTCAACAACATGCCCATGACCAGGGAAATGTTTGCCGACCGTTGCCATACCCGCTTGATGAATTCCATTCATGGTTGCATTGGCTATGGCAAAAATGGCTTCAGGATCTGAGTGAAAAGCACGGTCTCCAATCACACGACTGGTATCATTCCCTAAATCTAAAATAGGTGCAAAACTAAAATCAACACCGACAGCTCTTAGTTCAGAGGCCATCAACCAACCTAAAATCGCCGCATTATTTAATACCTTTTCAGGCTGACTTTGATAGTTTTCACCAATCCATCTGGCAGAAGGAATGTGAGAAAAACCTAGACGAAAACGCTGAACCCGACCACCTTCGTGATCAACAGCCACCAATAATTGTGGCTGTTTGACTTGATGAATTTGACTCACCAAATGAGTTATCTGTTCAACATCAACATAATTTCGAGTAAATAAAATCACTCCACCAATCAATGGATGCTGGAGTTTTTCATGCTCTTCTAAGGTTAATTCTACACCTGCCAGATCCATCATTATTGGACCAATATTCATGACAATTATACTCCTGGGTGATTAGGAATGAACCCGAAATTATTTCTGTTTCTTATCTGAAAACACTGATTTGGCGGAAAGATGTGTTTTCGGACAGACACCTAAAAAACCCCCACATCCTCATAGGTCCTATAAATTTTCTTCAAGGCTACAAGATAACATGCCGTACGGAAATCATTGAGACTTTCTGTTGAATCCTTAACCCGTTTTATCTCCTGATAGGCCAATCTCATGGTATCATCTAAACCAGAGCGCACCAAATCAAATTCATCGGCACCTTTTACAATCTCACTTTTTATAGCATCAGGCACAGGCTTGCCAATCATTGATTCCATCGCATGAACAATATTGACCCCTCGATTTTCATCAAACCGTCGTTCAATTCTACCGAATCGTACATGAGATAAATTTCTTATCCATTCAAAATATGAAACGACCACACCACCTGCATTAACCAATGCATCTGGCAAAATAAAGACACCTTTATTCATTAGAATCAAATCAGCTTCATAGTTTATTGGTCCATTGGCAGCCTCAACAATTAATTTGGCTTTAACTTTATCGGCATTGTCTATGTGAATAACGCCTTCTAAAGCAGCTGGAATTAGAATATCGCATTCCATTTCTAATGCAGCAGGACCATCTTCATGATATTGTCCCCCTGCAAAATCTTTAACACCACCCGTTTGAATGATGTGCTGATGCAGATCTTCAATATTCAACCCATTCTCATTAGTCACCACACCATCTCGCTCAATCACCGCAATGATATTGGCACCATCTTCTGTTGATAAAAACTGTGCGGCATGATACCCCACATTACCCAACCCCTGAACAATGATTCGCTGCCCCGCCAAACCTGATTTTAAATTGGCTGTTTTAACATCATCTTCATGCCTGAAAAACTCACGAATAACATATTGAACACCTCTTCCCGTTGCCTCTTTACGACCTCTAATACCGCCATGAGCAACGGGTTTACCCGTTACACAAGCAACGTAATTAATGTCATCTGGAAATAGGTTTTTATAGGTATCAGCCATCCACGCCATTTCTCTCTCACCCGTTCCCATATCAGGAGCAGGCACATTTTTTGAAGGACTGAGAAAACCTCTGGTTGCTAATTCTTTGGTAAAACGACGGGTAATTTGTTGCAATTGATCTCGGCTATAATCAATTGGATTTAAACAAACCCCCCCTTTTGAACCTCCAAAGGGCACATCCACAATGGCACATTTATAAGTCATAAGAGCGGCCAGAGCTTCAACCTCATCCTGATCAACACTTGACGAATAACGAATACCACCTTTTGATGGCATTCGGTGTGTACTATGAACGGCTCTCCAACCTTCAAATACTTGAATTTTACCATTAATTTTAACGGGAAAACGAACTTCCAATACCGCATTACAATCTTTGATTGCATCCATCACCCCTGATTCCATATCAATAAACTGGGCCGCTCGATCAACCATGTGATTAACACTATTTCTAAATTGAATCCCTTGAGTCATAATTTTTCTCCTTGTTTTAAGTTAACCATAGCATTTAATGTTAATTTTTCTCTGCTTGTTAAACAAAATTAACATTAATATCAAATCCACTTCATTAACCAATAAGGCTGTTGTAGTTTTAATAACTCATGTTAGACTTAATTGATAAGAGATATTAAATTTAAACCTGAATCCGTAACTTCAATTTATAGCGAAAGAGTCTAATGTGCGGGAGATACGAGACTTTATCGGTTATTTAGAACGCTGACGTAGTTATTCTACGGTGAGTTCTAAATATTCGGTAAAGTCTCGTAGATTCCATGCAGTAGGCACTTGCAATAGAATTGAAGTTACGAATTCAGGTTAAAGTCAGTATTATTTTTTCTATTTATGGAAATGCACACAATGAAAACATTAATAAAATTATCAAACCAACAAATCATACATTCTATGTTCTGGCTAAATTACTCACTCAAAAACCATTTTTCACTTGTGCTACATCGGATTGTACTCGTGCATTAAAAATAGATCTCTCCACGAGAGGTCATGTGCCTCTCAGGATATAAAACAAACCCTGAAAGGTATTTTTTCAGGGTTTTTTTATGTCAAAAATTAAATGGATGATTAAAATAATGGAAATGTCACAATATGAAACCAGATGGTTACAGGAATTGGGTATCAATTTGTATCGTCAAAGAGTTAAAAATAAAGAAAGTTTAAATATTTTCAGTCAAAAATTAGGTATTTGCAGACAAACGTACCGAAAAATGGAGCAAGGCTGCCCCAGTATTAATATTGGTTATTATATTAAAGCGATGAGTTTATTTGGCTTATTGAATTGAATATAGTAAGGGGCATAATATTGCCCCTACATATTAAACACCTTACCTTGCCAATCAATACAATAATATTTCAACGATAATTCATTGAGCCATTGTATGCCTGCTTTTCCTTTAAGAATGGCAATGGTAGCTGAAGCCCCTGCAACAATACATTGATCGGCAACAATACTGACAGAAGCCAGTTCATTTTCTGGCCAACCCGTTCGTGGATTTAAAATATGACTGTAACGCTTATTGTCCACCAAAATAAATCGCTCATAATCGCCACTGCTTGCCAATGCACCATGATGACACTCGATCGTAGTAATGGCTTGATCTGGTTGACGAGGATGACGAATACCGATCCGCCAGCCACTACCATCAGGATGTGGACCAATAACGTGAATATCACCGGCAAGATTAATTAATCCATGTTTGATGCCTGAATTAATACAAATATTGGCAGCAGCATCAGCAGCATATTCCTTAACAAAACCACCAAAATCAATTTCCATTCCAACAACGGGCAACTGAATATAAGGAGAATTCCATTGTATTTTTTGCCAGCCAATAAGAGGCAATAAATCCTCTACGGCTTGTTGTGTCGGCAAATGATTTTTTTTAAAATCCCACACA
>JABHHM010000218.1 GCA_018671575.1 Methylococcales bacterium
AAAAAACACGTAAAATCTCTGTAGCTGTTCAGGTTACCCCTATTTTTCTCCAGTTCAAGGCAAAAAATATGAGTTTACAGGTGTAAATGAATATTTTTTAACGAAGAAATGGAGAAAAAGAGGGGTGGCCTGAATAGTTACAATTTTTCTAAAATATTACTCACCAGACATTGCCATTTCTAGCTCTTCAGACTTTTCCATCCATTCATTTTCAACCACTTGAAGCTCACTATCAAGCTTTGTTTTATCTAACAACAACTGCTTTAATTGATCTTTATTTTCGTCCTGATAAATAGTGCTGACAGATAACATCTGTTCAATCTCAGCTTTTTTTTCATTCAAAGACTCTAATTGATTCTCCAACTTTTTAATTGCTTTTTTAAGTGGTGACAATTGCTGCCTGAGTTTTGCCTCTTGTTGCTTCTTTATTTTTTTATTCTTATTAATTTCAGCAATGTCATCATTTTTTATTTCTTCTGATTTATTTTGTTCGGATAACCAACGGCGATAATCTTCAAGATCACCATTAAATTGCTCAGTTTTACCCTGACACACTAAAAAAAATGTGTCTGTAGTCGTTTTTAATAAATGTCGATCATGTGATACCAGCACGAGCGCACCTTCATATTCCTGTAAGGCATGATTCAAAGCAACCCGCATTTCTATGTCCAGATGATTGGTTGGCTCATCTAATAATAACAAATTTGGTTTTTGATAAACAATTAATGCCAATGCCAGTCGGGCTTTCTCACCGCCAGAAAATACATCAATACAGGTTAATGCTTGATCACCTGAAAAAGCAAAACTCCCCAAATAAGTCCGCAATTGCTGTTCGGTCGCTTTTCGATCCAATCGTTGAAAATGCTGTAGAGGGGTTTCATCTTCATGTAACTGATCCACCTGATGCTGGGCAAAATAGCCAATTTTTAAATCCTGCGCTAACACCATTTCACCCGTCAACGGCTCTAAATCACCAGCAAGGGCTTTAATCAAAGTAGATTTACCTGCACCATTAGCACCCAACAAACCAATACGATCACCTGGAGTAATGGTGAATGAAACATTTTTTAAAATAGCCAGCTCATCATAACCAATGACTGCTTTTTCTATTTTTAATAAAGGACGAGGCATTTTTTCAGGAGGGCTAAATTTAAAATTAAAGGGAGAATCAACATGTGCGGCTGAAATTATTTCCATTTTTTCTAACATTTTGACACGACTTTGTGCCTGTTTAGCCTTTGTTGCTTTAGCTTTAAAACGAGTGATAAAACTTTTAATATGAACAATTTCTTGTTGCTGTTTTTCGTAAGCAGCTTGTTGTAATGACAATTTTTGAGCTCTCAATACTTCAAAAGCAGAATAACCACCTGTATATAAGTTAAATTTTTGATGCTCAATATGTAAAATATGAGAGACCACCGAATCAAGAAAGTCTCTATCATGTGAAATTAATAAAATAGTTCCTGAATAATTTTTTAACCAATCTTCCAGCCAAAAAACAGCATCCAAATCTAAATGATTAGTGGGTTCATCCAATAATAACAAGTCGGATCGACACATCAATGCCCGCGCCAAATTCAAACGCATTCGCCAACCGCCAGAAAAAGCGGTCACCGCTTGTTGCTCCTGAGCAATGGTAAATCCCAGTCCTTGCATTAATTTAGCGGCACGAACATGAGCCTGATAACCATCTATATCATCCAATTTTGCGTGACACTCCGCCAATTTACCACCATCATTGACTTGCTCAGCCTTAGCAAGAGCCTTTTGAGTTGTAACCAGTTCTTCATCGCCTGACAGCACAAAATCTATCGCTGCCTTTTCTGTATTTGGCGACTCCTGACTGACATGAGCAACCACCAAACTCGTTGACATTTGAAATTCACCTGCATCGTAATGAATTTCATCCATTATCATCGACATCAAACTGGATTTTCCGCAACCATTTAATCCTGTAACCCCCACTTTCTGACCAGGATAAATAACCGCAGAAGCATCCTCAAATAATGCCTTATGACCTCGTTGTAACGTAATATTTTGAAAATTTATCATTATGTAATATGAAACACCATTGAATACTTTTTTAGGATCATATCATTTATACAAAAAACATGATGCTAAAAAACCAGTTGAATCTACTAAATAATTTTATTATTTTCTGGTGAGTAACATCACTAAAATGGAATAAAAAAAGGGAAATAAATTTATTTTATTTCCCTTTTTTGCTTTGAGTTATAAGTAGGTGACCATAATTATCTTAACAAAATTTTCGCTCAAGATTTTTTGACCTTTGGTGTTACTACTCTGATTGCATAGAGGTCTATTCGGTCAGAGTAGTAGTGCCAAAGGGCGGAAAATATTGAGTGAAAATGTT
>JABHHM010000023.1 GCA_018671575.1 Methylococcales bacterium
AACATTTTCACTCAATATTTTCCGCCCTTTGGCACTACTACTCTGACCGAATAGACCTCTATGCAATCAGAGCAGTAACACCAAAGGTCAAAAAATCTTGAGCGAAAATTTTGTTAAGATAATTATGGTCACCTACTTAGACGACTACATGACTATTTTTATGACAAAGAAGATGGGTAAAATTTATGCACAATAGGGGTAGTTTATTTATTGCGCATCACCTCAGAATAAAGCCTAAATTGCTTCCTGGTCTTCTTCACCCGTCCTAATTCTCACTACTTTTTCGACACTGGAAACAAAAATTTTACCATCGCCAATTTTTCCTGTTCTGGCGGCATTGGTAATTGTTTCCAAACATAAGTCCAGCTGATCTTCAGTAATCACGATTTCCAGTTTGACTTTAGGTAGAAAGTCGACAACATATTCTGCACCACGATAGAGTTCGGTATGACCTTTTTGACGCCCAAAACCCTTAACTTCCGTTGCAGTCATTCCCGAAATACCAATTTCAGAAAGAGCCTCTCTAACATCATCTAATTTAAATGGCTTTATAATCACTTCTACTTTTTTCATAATATCTTTATCCCCATCATTGTTTGGCCTAAATAAATCAATTGAATCGTAGCCAGAATATTCAATGCATTGAATATTCAACTGATTTATTTAGACTTAGGTAACGCGCAATAAATAAACTACCCATATTGCGCAGAAATTTTGTTTGTCTTTTTTGTTAAAAAAATAGGAGTGTAGTCACTCTACATAACTATTTTTGTGGCAAAGAAGACAGGCAAAAGAGCAAGTAAGATGGGTAGTTTATTTGTTGCGAGTTACCTTAGGTAACACGCAATAAATAAATTACCCATATTGCGCAGAATTTTTGTTCGTCTTCTTTATTACAAAAATAGGCGTGTAGTTCATTCTACTCAACTGCTTTTGTGGCAAAGAAGACGGATAAAAAAGCCAGTAAGCTGGGTAGTTTTTTATTGCGAGCTACCTTAATACCGTCCAAAACCAGACGTAATTGGATATCGCCGATCTCTGCCAAAAGCTTTTGTGGTAATTCTCACGCCTGGAGGGCTCTGTCTTCTTTTGTATTCATTAATATCAACAAGTCTGGCAATTTTTTTCACCGTATCGACATCAAACCCTTGTTCAATAATTTTCTCAATGGACAAATCCTGTTCAATATAACCTTCCAAAATTTTGTCCAGTATTTCATAAGATGGCAAAGAATCCTGATCTATTTGATCTGGTGCCAATTCAGCAGAAGGTGCACGAGTAATAACACGTTCAGGAATAACAGAAGACACTTTATTTCGATACTTTGCCAAATCATAAACCATCGTCTTCGGCACATCTTTTATCGGCGCAAAACCACCCGCCATATCACCATACAATGTAGCATATCCTACTGCCATTTCACTCTTATTGCCAGTGGTCAATAATATTTTACGTTTCTTATTAGAAATTGCCATCAGGATAACGCCACGGCAACGTGCTTGGATATTTTCTTCAGTGACATCTACTTCTAACCCCTTAAATTCAGGCTTGAGCAAGTCAACGAATGATTTAAAAACAGGTTCAATTGAAATTTCACTATAGCTGACCGACATCGTTTCAGCTTGTTTTCTAGCATCATCCAGGCTCATTTGCGCCGTATATCGAGAAGGCATCATCACCACTTCCACACGATCTGCCCCAAGTGCATCAACAGCCAATGCCAATGTTAATGCAGAATCAATACCGCCAGACAACCCTATAATTGCACCAGAAAAGCCATTTTTGTTAACATAATCCCTAAGACCCAAAACAATTGCATTATAGGCATTTTTGATGTCATTTTTACATTGAATAATTTGCCCCTCAAAAACATCAATTTTTCCCTGTTGGCTCTCAACTTTAATCAATAAAGGAGCATCATCAAACAAGGCTGTCTGATGAACTAATTCTGCACTTCGATTAACCACAAAAGAACCACCATCAAATACTAACTCATCTTGTCCTGCAAGCATATTAAGATAAATAACGGGCACACCTAATTCACTCACTCTCTGACAGACCGTCGACCACCTTTGACGTTGTTTGGCTATTCTAAAAGGAGATGCATTAATATTGATGATGACTTCAGCCCCAGCATCCACTGACAATTTTGCAGGTTCTGGGTTCCAGATGTCTTCACAAATGGTGATTCCTATCGCCACACTATTGATATTAATAACACAAGGAGAGGAACCAGAATCAAAATAACGCTTTTCATCAAACACACGATAATTTGGCAAACAATGTTTGTAGTACCAAGCAACAACCTTTTGATTTTTTATCACAACGGCAGCATTGTACTTTTGTTGCCCCAGCTTTCTAGGAAGCCCCAAAATAACATTAATATCTGGAATACTGTGGCAAATAGACTGCAATGCCAATTCTACACGGTCAAATAATTCATTTCTTAATAACAAATCATCAGGCGGATAACCGACCAAAGATAATTCAGGAAAAACCACCAAATCGGCTTTATGATTTTTCTTAGCATCGTTGACAGATTTGATGATACTGTCAGCATTGGCTTCAATATCACCCACTTTTGGATTCATCTGAATTAATGCAATTTTACAGCTCATTGAAGCTCACATTATTATAATTTAGGTAACACGCAATAAATAAACTATCCATACTGCACAGAAATTTTGTTTGTCTTATTTGTTGCGAGTTGCCTTAAGTCAAGGAAATGAAAAATCATTAATGATCTTTCAAACATTGCGCCATACGCTCACCAATATCGGCAGGCGACCTTACGGTTGCAACGCCTGCTTTTTCCAGTGCTTCAAACTTACTTTCTGCGGTACCTTTACCACCTGAAATAATAGCTCCCGCATGGCCCATTCTTTTACCCGCAGGAGCAGTAACTCCCGCAATATAAGCAACCACAGGTTTAGAAACATTTTTTTGTATATATTCTGCGGCCTCTTCTTCTGCACTACCACCTATTTCACCCACCATGACAATGCCTTCCGTTTGGTCATCTTTCTCAAACAGTGAAATACAATCAACAAAACTCATGCCATGAATGGGGTCACCACCAATACCGATACAAGTGCTTTGCCCTAACCCAGCATTGGTTGTTTGAAAAACAGCTTCATAAGTTAAAGTACCTGAACGTGAAACAATACCTAT
>JABHHM010000134.1 GCA_018671575.1 Methylococcales bacterium
AACATTTTCACTCAATATTTTCCGCCCTTTGGCACTACTACTCTGACCGAATAGACCTCTATGCAATCAGAGCAGTAACACCAAAGGTCAAAAAATCTTGAGCAAAAATTTTGTTAAGATAATTATGGTCACCTACTTATTGATAATAATTCTAGCATACCGTGGCATAGATGTAACAGACGAAAGCATCCATCAAGGGTGTTTAAAATTTGGTGGAACATTGCATTAGCTATTAGCTTTGGCCAGTATATTAATCAAAACAGCGATAATAAAAACTTACCAAATATTAATAATTAAGCTATACTCATATCTAATAGGCAATTGAATATCCGTTAATTAAACGTGTAATTTCTAGGCTAAAACACAATGATTTCACCTACTTCTTCTTCTGCAAATGGTTTTGCTTTTTTTCAGCAAGCACTTGCACAAAAAAATCTTCAGCAACAAAATACCGACTCCACGGATTCTCTTTCTGCAAATTCAGAGCAGAGCAAAAGTTCAAATACCAACAAAACTAGCCCAAAAGATGAGTCAAGTGAGATCAACAAACTGTCTGAAGAAGACGAAAAAAAGTTGGAAAAACTAAAAGAACGTGACCGTGAAGTTAGACAGCATGAGCAAGCACATTTAACGGCTGCTGGCCAACATGCTAATGGAGGTGCAATATTTGACTATGAAAAAGGTCCTGATGGTCGAAATTATGCCGTAGGTGGGCGTGTTAATATCAATACTTCTGCTATTTCTGGAGACCCTGAAGCCACATTAAGAAAAGCCGAACAACTCAAACGTGCCGCACTGGCTCCTCACTCACCCTCAGCTAAAGACAGAGAAGTAGCCGCACAAGCTAGTCGAATGGAGCTTAAAGCACAACAGGAATTGAGAGAAGACAAGCAGGACCTAAAAGAATCAAAAAAACCTGATGATTTGACTAACAATTCAGTAGAAAATCAAAATACCACATCAAGAAACACGATAAATACCAGTCAAATTAATATCAGCAAATTAAACAGCAGTTATGGCGCAATCAGTCAGCAAGCAACAGCACAACAAATCAGTGCTTTTATATGACCGTCTTGAGTGAAGATATACTAGAACTGGCGATTCTGTTCTTTATTTCATTTTTTTCTGCAACCATTTTACCAGGAGGATCTGAAGCCTATTTTTCTTTCCTAAGTATTTCGACAAATCATTATGCCATTACATTAATTATCATTGCGACCATTGCCAATACTTTAGGCGGTATGACGAACTACTGGATTGGACTGCTTGCCAAAAAGCCTTTATCACAACAAAAATATTTTAGGCAATTTATTCTTTCTCAGCAAAACAAACACAATACTATTGAAAAAGCCAATACATTAATTCATAAAAAAGGCTACTACGCTCTGTTACTGGGTTGGGTTCCAGTGATTGGTGATATTTTATGTTTTGTTGCGGGTCTCTATCAATTGAAATGGCTTCAAACTCTTGTTTTTATTGGTGCAGGGAAGTGCTTTCGTTACTGTGCTTTATTTTATTTAATCCAATAGCGTCTTTAGAACTACAATTTAATAGAAACCATTAGGGGATGCGCAATAAATAAACAGCCAACTTGCTTGTACCCAAAGGGCATAGCAATTTTTTTGTCCGCCTTTTTTGTTGCAAAAATAGTTGTGTAGTTCTACTACACGCCTATTTTTGTGCCTCAAAGGCAAACAAAAATCCTGTGCAATTTGGACATTTATTTATTTCGCTTCCCCTTAGAATCGTGATTCTTGAAAAATTTGTCACTTTGCTCAGAGGTCATTATGTTCCATTATATTATCAAATTCATACAATATACCGCCAACTGGATAGATATGATTTTCCTTACCATCATTGTCTATCTGCTGTCATTTTTACCCAAATCTTTAACTCAGCATTTTTATTTCAAACTGGTTGGTTTTTGGTCTAAGTTTTTTATTCGTGCATTAGGCGTTGATTTGAAATTACACCAAAAAAATATTCAACCAATTCCCAAGCAGTATATTTTAATTGCGAATCACCCCTCAGCTTTTGAGGATATTGGCATTCCCGCATTGTTCAATGCTCATTCATTGGCTAAATACGAAGTCAAACATTGGTGGATTGTCGGGCGTATTTCAGAAGCAGCAGGGACGCTCTATGTTAAAAGAGAATCAAAAGACTCTAGACATGAAGCCAAGCAACAACTGATTGATGCACTTAATAATGGTAAAAGTATTGCCCTATATCCTGAAGGCGGTTGCAAAGGAAGGCGAATATTTGAATCATTCAGATATGGTGCTTTTGATGTATCAATGAATACAGGCATTCCCATTTTACCTGTATTTTTACACTACGAATCACAAGACGACTTTGAGTGGCGAGACCCTCAAACACTTATACAAAAATTGTGGCACTTTAGTATTTCACAAAACAATCAGGTGAATTATTATGTTTACGATGCGATTGATCCAGAACAGTTTTCTTCTAAAGAAGAGTATACCGAACATGTTTACCAACTTTATTTGAAATGGCAGGCAAGATATTTGGATTAGATGGCATTATTATAGTTCGGGAATAGGCTGATTTTTTATAACAACAAAAAATATCTTTTAAAACTCAAGTAAGGTAACACGCAACAAATAAACTACCCATATTGCGCAGAATTTTTGTTCGTCTTCTTTGCCATAAAAATAGGCGTGTAGTCATTCTACTCAACTGTTTTTGTGGTAAAGGAGACGGA
>JABHHM010000440.1 GCA_018671575.1 Methylococcales bacterium
GCTTAATTTATTCATTTATCTAGCCCTAAAAATTGGACATATTAGACAGTATAGTCAACCAAATCAATATAATCTGCTCAGGATTCAACTATAACTGGACGCTATAGGACGATAGTTCGACAGCACTCATTGTTACCACTCACACATTAAATCGAAAATGCATTAAATCTCCGTCCTGCATAATATACTCTTTCCCTTCAAGCCTTAATCTACCCGCCTCTTTAGCACCAGACTCACCACCCAACTGAATATAATCTTCGTAAGCAATAACCTCTGCCTTAATAAAGCCTTTTTCAAAGTCGGTATGAATTTTCCCAGCAGCCTGAGGAGCCGTAGCCCCTACAGAAACAGTCCACGCCCTAACCTCTTTTTCACCTGCTGTAAAATAAGTCTGCAAATTCAACAATTGATAACCTGCTCTGACAACACGGTTAAGCCCTGCCTCATCCAAACCCAGGTCTTGCAAAAACTCTACTTTTTCATCCTCTTTCAGTTGCGCTATATCAGCTTCAATTGAAGCACAAACCGCAACAACCACAGCACTTTCTTCCTCTGCAATTTTCTTCACACCATCAAGCAATGCATTATTTTCAAAACCATCTTCACTGACATTGGCAATATACATCACTGGCTTTTCAGTCAATAAATGCAGTTCATGAAACCAAACTGCATGCTGATCTTCCACTAAAAATGTTCTGGCAAACAAACCATCTTCAACATGCTTCAATAAATTCTCAAGAAATCCTTGCTTTGCTTTTAACGTTTTGTCACCACTTTTTGCAGATTTAGTTGTTTTTACCAATGCTTTTTGAATACTGTCCATATCCGATAACAACAATTCTGTATTGATAATTTCGATATCAGATGATGGATTAACTTTACCATCAACATGAACCACATCATCATCCTCAAAACATCGAACAACATGAGCAATTGCATCAGTTTCTCTAATATTGGACAAAAACTTATTTCCCAATCCTTCACCTTTTGATGCACCAGCAACCAACCCAGCAATATCTACAAACTCCATCGATGTTGGAATAATTTTTTGTGGCAAAACTATTTTGGCTATTTTATCCAGCCGAGGATCAATTACAGGTACAATCCCGACATTTGGGTCAATGGTACAAAAAGGATAATTTTCTGCCGCAATGACTGAATTGGTTAATGCATTAAATAAAGTTGATTTGCCTACATTGGGTAGACCTACAATTCCACACTGAAATCCCATTACGCTTAAAAACCTCTTAGTTATTTATTAGCCGAACACGGCACATCAATACAGTCATGTACCAGGCTGCAATATGAGTGACATTACCGCCATTCTAACGGCAATACCATAACTGACTTGTTGCAATATTACTGAATTAGCCCCATCAGCAACGGCTGAATCAAGCTCAACCCCACGATTAATAGGGCCAGGATGCATCACAATAACGTCAGAATTTGCATGTTTCAATTTATCTTCCGTCAAGCCATACAATTGAAAATACTCACGCTCACTGGGCAAAAACGCACCTTGCATACGTTCTTTTTGTAACCGAAGCACAATAACCACATCAACCCCTTTAAGCCCTTCCTTCAAGTCATGATAAACATGAACACCCAACGCTTCTACGGAAGTTGGCAACAATGTTTTTGGACCAATCACTCTGACTTCACCCGCACCTAAAATATTAAGAGCGTGAATTTGAGATCTAGCCACTCGTGAATGCTCAATATCACCAATAATTGCCACGCACAACGAGTGAAAACTTTTTTTGCATCGACGTATGGTAAACATATCCAGCATCGCTTGAGTTGGATGCGAGTGTTTGCCATCACCTGCGTTAATAACACCAATACCAGGACGTACATTTTGTGCGATAAAGTGCGCCGAACCACTACCATCATGCCGTACTACAAATAAATCTGATTGCATCGCCTCAAGATTTCTCAGCGTATCCAGCAGTGTCTCACCTTTTTTAGTGGCTGAATTTGCAATATCTAAATTTAAAACATCCGCTGACAATCGCCTACCCGCCAATTCAAATGTTGTTCTTGTTCGGGTGCTGGCTTCAAAAAATAGATTAATAATGGTTTTACCTCGCAACAAAGGCACTTTCTTTACTGAACGATCCGTTACTCCAGTAAAGTTTTCGGCAGTATCTAATATCTTGGTTAAATGATCACAAGACAAACCTTCGATACTTAAAAAATGCTTTAATTCACCATTGGCATTGACTTGAATGTTTTCGTTATAAGCGGTATTTCTAATGCTGACAGGTGCTTTCATTTTTCAACCACAATTGTTTTAAGATTCAACTGCTCTGGCCCAGAGAGCTTAATATGCTGATTAGCTGGTAAATCCATTTTCATTCCTGCAACATCAGCTTGAATAGGCAACTCACGCCCCCCCCTCTCGACTAGCACAACCAACATCACAGAAGCTGGACGACCATAGTCGAAAATTTCATTCAATGCTGCTCTAATGGTTCTACCTGACTGCAACACATCGTCTACCAAAATAATATGTCGCCCTTCAACTTCAAACGGCAAACAAGAGGGCTTCACTTCTGGATGAATACCTATTTTGGTAAAATCATCTCGATAAAATGCAATATTCAATTCACCCAATGGCTCATCAATAGCCAACATTGTTTTCAAACGATTGGCAATCCATACCCCACCCGTATGTATACCAATCATAACAGGGGTTTCTTTTTGACCGATTAACAACTGACTTTCTATATTATTTGCCATCACTTTAATCAATGGCTCTATTTCATGATGCTGCATTTGTATCCAACCATGTTTGTAAAATTAAAGCGGCCGCCAGATGATCCACCTGGCCAGCCCTCTTTGCCAGCTTTTTTTGTCGGTTAGACTTGAGTTGATACCTGGCTTCTTGCGTACTCAATCGTTCATCCACTTCAAATACTTCTAACTGAAATCGCCCATTCAATTGTCGGCCAAATTTTTGAGCTTTCAAGGTCAATGGCTGACTGGTTTTATCCATATGATAAGGCACACCAACAATTAAGCACTCAGGCTGCCATTGTCGAATGACTTTTTCAATGGCTTGCCAATCTGGTTTGCCATTAATACTGGCAATTATTTCCAATGGAGCACAAGTTTGAGTAATTGATTGACTGATAGCCACGCCAATTTTTTTCTCACCATAATCAAAACCCAAATACGTTTGAGGCATACCAGACATCTCTATAAGAATTCAAATTGAAAACCCGTTGCCTCATTACCTGGATCAACCAGTTCCAACACGACATGAATGGGAATATTGGGTTTCATATTTTGATATTTACCCGATAATTGCCCTAAATATTCATGTGGTAAAAAAATTCGCTGTGCCATTAACGAACTATCTGTTTTACTGATTTTCATCAATATTTTGGGAAATGGCTGTGAAAAATCTGCAGTATTTTTAATCGTAATATTAATTAACAACGACTTTTCATGCTCTGGGTTTTGCCGAATATCTCTTTGAGTAATAACAATCGCTTTAATATTTTTTTGAATCGGTACTTCGCATTGCAACACATCACACAATTGCAAAACTAAAGGACGCCATTGTTTTTTTTGTGCCAATTCATCTTTTAAAATAAACAACACCTGAATCATCATCATAAAAACCAAAACCAAACTTCCCACCAACCAGATGAAATCCGTTTTATTAAATTTATGTGGTAAGGTTTTGGGATCTACAACATCATGTAGTTCCAAAATATCTTCCATCATAATGGCGGGATGAGCATCTTCCTTATTTGTTTCAGTCTTTGTATTTTTTGCTGTTGGCGCAACGCTGCTATTTTTTACCTTAACAGGTTGAGTTTTAGGAGTTGGAGAAGGTATTCTTTTTTCAACAGAGTTACTATCATCCTGTTTTAAATTTTGCAAAGCATTGAATACACCATGACAACTACTACACCTGACTTTTCCTTGAGCCATTTGTAAATGTTGTTGAGAGACACGAAAAACAGTATCGCAGCTAGGACATTGTGTAAACATGGTTGGTTTTTATTGAGATAGTTTGGAAATTTCTCAATTATATGATGTATCGTACTGATTTAACACCATGAAATAATTTTATTTTACAGACGTGATTTTATCCCCCCCAAGAGGATAAAGTTTCGTTCGAGCAGACAAGCGGCTCAACTTAGGAATGAAAATTAAATAACCTGGACATATTTCTTCCAATATTGTCTAGGAGGCTGTCCAAAAACTCATCTTTCCGCCAACTCTGCGTTAAAAATGGTCTCAAAATGCTCATTTACACACGTAAACTGTGCTTTTTCGACAATTTTATGCCTTGATTTGACGAAAATCTGAGTTCTCGGACAACCTCCTAGGTTATTTAATTTTCATCCCTTAGCTTTTATCCCACAAGGGGATAAGTTTGCATTGAAGCGGATAAACCGCTTAATTTAGCTTTAATCACTCAACACAGATGCAAGATCAACTTGACCTTTTTTATAAAATATTTTGGCAAAACCAAAACCGATCATTAAGGAGTTTTTTTGTTTAACCAATGGACTATTGTTAAATTTTGCTCCAGATAAATTCGTATAACGAATAAAGCCACCAAACCAATAGTCATTAGCCCTCTGTGTCAATGATAACACCAGTTTACTACCGCTATAACCTCCTGCTGAATTAAACCTTGACCTTGAAGCAATGACGAATTTTTGTGGTACATCGTAATAATACTGATGATATTTATCACCCGCAAATAGTGGACCAATACCCACTGAAAAGTTCCAGTAGTCACTCACACCAGGCTGGCGCATATTCAAGTTTAATTTTGGTCGAATCGTCCAACCAAGATTATTGAATTCTTTGAAATTCATGGCAACATTTTGCCGTACAGGAACTTGAAACGTTAAATCAACGCCATGTTTTGAATTCTGCCAAAGATCAATAACTAAAGATGGACCGATACCAAAAGCAGGCAACAAATCATCCATGCATTTTCTTGCTTCATTTTTATCACTTTTAACAGGAACACCCGCCCCCAAACTGATATTAATTCGCCCCCAACCCCAATCACCAAAATAACCTGTCAAACCTTTTCTGTTCAATTGTAATTTATCGCCACGATAAATCACATAGGGCAGTGGCAACAGATAACCATGGTTTTCATCAGAGCCTGGATAATCATTATATTGCAAACCAACCAAGCCCATACCCAGCTCTATTTTTGGCAAAGTAGCAGCCTGAGAAACATTAACTTGAATAGGTATAACCAATACGAATAAAGATACCCATTTCATAAAACTCATTTTTTATCCTCAGTAGAAATAGCAGGAACGACTATTTTTTCTTTTCTCAAACGCTTCCAATAACCGCCAAAACCAAAACTACCCCAACCCCATTGCAACCATTTAATGAGAGCAAATGCTAACCACAACGCCCAAACCAACATTAAGCCTCGATACCAAATCATTGAAACAGAAAAAACCCAAGGCTGTTGCAACATATTTTGTGATCGATCTAAGTACCATTGCAATAAATAACGATTAGAACCATTACCTGCAATTGACATATCTGGTGCACCCAACAAGCCTTGTTGTATTGCACCCAAGATGGAAAGTAATGCCGACAGAGTCAAAATAAACAACGCCACTTGAAAAGCATCAAAAGCCCACTTATTCATCGTCTTGACATTGAGATGACGACGAAAACCCAGTGCAAAAAGCCAGACAACAATCACCACCGAGACCTCAAGACTTGCTGGCGCAATACCCAAGCACAGCAAAACCCACTGTTTGGAGGTTAGGGGAGTTAATGTACTTCGCCCCAACAGAAATGCGATCATCAGCACCACAATTAACACACCCCAGAATAAAATAGCTGGTCCGATACCAGTACCTCCTGCGAGTAAAATCCAACGATCTTTCGACAACTTAATGATGCTATGCGAATTAACACTGTTGATGGCAATATCGACTTGAGGAGATTGAAACCAGTTGGAAATTCCATAAAATTGTCGCCATTTTATTGAGACCACCTGTTTCCCTGGCGAAACTGGAATTGAAAGAAAATTATTTTTTAATCGAATGGATTGGTTTTTATTGTTAATTTTTATACTTTGTAGACTGGCTTTTTCAGGCAATTGAATTTTATGATGGCCACCACGACTGGAACGAATGGTTAATTTCAGATCAATATCCGTCGCACGTAAACCAGGCGTTACTTTCATGTCACTTTTATCAATGGTTAACGTAGGCCCAGAGACTCCTGTTGGTCGCTTAACCGTAATCTTAACTGATTCGCCAGGCCAGGGACGCCATTGAGGCATCCACTGAGACTGCTGATTTTGTTGTTGCACCACTGGGATTCCTGCAAGACTTACATGCCACAATGATCCGACATCCAATTTCCACACTTCTATCCACTGAGTAGTCATGGGTGCAATAAGATTAATAACTTCATCTTTATCTAAAATTGAAGTCCACACAAAACTATTTTGTTTTGCCTGCATATTCACCAAAACCCCATGATCTTTAACCTGAACATTACCACTGGTCACTGACTCACCCGCTAACAGTGGAATTTTCAATAACATCGACTGACCTGCACGAGTCACTCTTTTAACACGAGTCACCACCTCCCAATCCAGTCCAAGCATTAAAGTTCTTTCTACTTCAGCAAAAACAGGCAAGGTCCCCGCATTAAAACGCTGTTTTATTTGATTTTTTTGTTGCGATTGACGAATAAACTGTACAGAAGATTTAACATGACCTTGCTTATCAAGGCCTCGCACAGCCCATTTATTTGAACTCACTGAGACATGATGAGGACGCAGCGGAAATTCAACAGTCATCGCCGCAGTTTGTCCTGACAACTCAAGCTTCGCTGAGACTTGATGAATGCCTTTTTTTAACTGAATCCACAAAACACCAGCATCATCACGACGACTACTTTTTATCAATTGAGTATTGAGTAATACTTGCTGGTATTCACCTTCCGACACCAATGGCAAAGGCACACTAACATGAGCCAAAGTATGTATTTGGAATTTCAGGCTCATCACATTATCTTCAATATTGATGATTGCATTTTGATAATCAGCACAATTCGGCAAACACTTAGGCGGTTCTAACAATCGTTGCTGTAATTGTTGCAACATTTTTTCTGAAGGCATCTCTGCCATGGCTCGATTATCCGTTACTAAATTTAAAACAATGACAACAGGCACCAACCAATAAGCAGATAATTTAAATTTTGAAGTCATTGATTTTAACGAAATATCCAGTAACCGAATAAATAAACCAAAAATCAACAATACCCGTAAAAATCCCAGCAACCGATTGACTTCGGGTGAAATGAAATAGAACTTCAATGTTTGCTGTTGACTAACAGGACCACTCCAATTCAAACCAACCTTATTCCAACGCCATTTTGGCAACCCAGGTCCTGTCTGAATTTTTGCTTGTAAATCCATTTTCTGTAATTGCTGTTTTTTTGAATAAGATTTAATACGATAGCTTTTACTGGCAACATTCTCACTGCGTTGTACCATCATTGGCATGGCATTAGATTTATATTGCCTCGTATCACCCGAGGTAAAATTATAACTTTCTTTATATCTGGTATTTTCTCCTGTACCCAATGTCACCCATGGTTTTTCAAGCTGTGGGTACAACGCCGTTCTAACCTGAGTAATGGCAAAATTAATCACAATTAAAGCCACTATGAATAATGAAGTAAATTTATAAAAATTTGCAGATTTTTTAAATCGACCTTCTGGCAATACACGAACCAAAGCAATCACCGCCAATACATTTAAAATTGCCCATGATGGCGCATATTGCTCTTGGTAAATTAATAACAAGGTGACAAATGCCAAAGCCCCCCACTTCCAGCCCCATATTTTGTAGCAAGACAAACTAATAATAAGCAATATAAATAAATCCAGCAGTGACCACTTTTGAATCCAACTGGTCGATAAACTATCTAATCCCGTTGCATCAAATAATTTCCAACCAGGTGGCAAATGCAGGGTTGCTGATACACGGTCAAAATCATGACTCCAGCCAACTGCGGAAATAACCGATGACTCGTCATTAATACGACTATCGGCCTCCAGCTTTAAATTTCCCTGGCGAATTTCCACTCCAGGGTTTTGTGATTCATTAAGGCGAGTTATAAACTGAGCTTGTTCATTAATCATCACTCGCCCCAGCACAGCAGCCCCACCCATTTCCAAGCGCCAGTCTTTGTGCATAGCCCCTGTTATTTTGTCTTGTACAGTATAACCTTTGCCATTAAAATCCAGATAAATATTGCGTTTAAGAGACAAGCGATTGGGCACAGGCTCTGAATTACCTCTGCGTTTTTCAACCAAAGTCATGACATTACTTGGCATCATTAAATAAGCAGGAAACTTTTTCCATGAAACAGGTAAATTGGTTTGGTTGGTATCAATTTCCTGCACCCCCTCCACATCAACCACACGCAAATCTGCCTGTGATTGAAACACCCAGACCTCTTGTTTTGGCCAATATTGACCATTGCTATTTAACAGCAAACTATTTAATGGCTTATCATGACGGACTTTGAGTTTTATCAACCACTCTCCCGCTCTAACTTGCACTCTCAACAATCCATTTGATTCAATTCTGGCGGGCAATTTGGTCGATAAATATTGAGGAATAAAACCTGAATCCACCACTCGTCCCAATTGAATTTCACGACTGTCACCCGATACTTTCAAGTGAATTGAATAGGTCATGATGAGTGGAATACTGTCTTTAATGTGACGAAATACTTTAACTTCTAAACGGTTTTGTAGTTTTTTACTTTCACTAATGACTTTTTTCCTGTTTAACCACAAACGCCCATCTTTATCACGATCAATTGCAATTGATTTTTGTGTTTCTGATAATTTCAATAAACCAGTTTCTCTGGGAATAGAAATAGACTCAGGATATTGATGCCACTTAAATTCACCTGAAAGCTTAATCTGACCTTTGGTTAACCAGACATAAGGCTTGTTATTTCGCTGAACAACAGCAACAGGACGATCACCCAACATGACATTAACTGGCCACAATTTACTATCGCCAGGCAATGCAACCCAACCTTGATGATAAACTTGCCAAGATTGATTAAAGCTTGCACCCATTGGTTTTAATTGAATGGACAGTTGGCCAGGCCATAAACAATTGGGTTCTTTTTTTGAATTGTAAAAAACAGGACATTTTTGCTTTTCATGCCCTATCATGACCCAAGACTGCCATGGTTTTAGAGGATCTGGAATATCTTTTTCTGTGATTGAAGCCAGTAATAGAGAGGATGAAACACACAGCACTAGAGCAAAAAGCAGTTTTTGAAACATATCGTTAACCTAAAAGATTGGATTTTAAGATAGAATATCAGCGAACCACTCAGCGCATTTAGATTTTAGCCGAGCTCAAGGTATTTTTGCATGAAATATGTGAACGTAAAAAAACAAAGATTATTCTTCGGGAAGTTGGGCATCAATGCTACGAAGTGAGCGCAGAAATAATCCCAACCCACCGATTGCAAGAACCAACATTGTAATCAGATCAAATGCACTCATTGCTTTGAAACTAAAACGAATAGACGAAATCACGCCAATAATTAGAGCCGCAACCGAGCCAATGCTAATTAACCAGCCAATGACATTCCTACCATTATAAAAAACCAGCCCAATACCCAACATAAAAGGAATCATGATGGTTCCACCCGTAATTCCGAAAGAACTACCGAAAGATGACACTCTGTACAAACTATTGCCGAAAGCAAATGATGAGGTGACTGAAATGGAGTTTAATAATAAATAAAAACCACCACACATCATGATAAAACCAATAAAAAATTGTCCAACACCGCCAGATGTACCGCCTGCACCCTTCATAATTAGTTCCTAAAAATTAGAAGTCATCCAAATCATTATCAGGTGACTCAATCTGCACGATGGGAGTATCATCACAATTTCCCCATTCGGACCATGAGCCTGCATAAGCTTTTATATTATCAAAACCCAAACTTTTTAATAAAACGAAGGTATGACATGAACGATGACATGTCTGACAATAAACAATAATTTCTTTATCTTTGGAAACGCCCAAACTTTTTAATACGGGCAAAAGGGTTTCAGCTGATTTGAAACGGCCATTGCGCCGTAAGTCTTTGGTATAATTCCAGTCTAAATTTTTCGCACCAGGGATATGGCCACTTCTTTTAGCAAGCGGTTGTAACCCAATATATTCATTATGACTTCTGCCATCAAGCAGTATGACATTGGGGTCATCCAGGTGTTTTAATACATAATCTTTATCGACAATTGTCTGGGGTTCTTGTTTCACTGTAAATGTTGATGCTTTTGCAAAGGTGGGCATTGCGTGTAACGGATAACCTTCTTTTGACCACGAATTAAGTCCACCATTTAATAATGAATAATTTTGATGGCCGATAACATCCAATACCCACAATAATCGACTAGAACGACCACAACCTTCATCATCATAAGCCACGATATGTTTATCGTATGTAATACCTAACTCGGCAAATGATTGACTGATGGAATCAACATCGGGCAACAGCCCTTGAGCAAACTTGCCTCGTTTAATCAAATCAAGATAACTGCAATTGATTGCTGTTGGAATATGTCTTTCTAAATATCGATGTTCAGCATCAACGGAAATAATTAAAATATTCTCATCACCCAAATGAGACTCTAACTCTTGTGGTTCAATAATCAGTGGTAGATTCATCTTTGATAAAGTTCCGTAAATATTTTAATGCTGTAATTACAGCTTGATGACGTATCAATTCTCGATTACCAAAAAAATGGCAGCATTGTGACTGTTGGGTATTTTTATTTGCCCAGCCAAACCAAACAGTACCCACAGGTTTAGTTCGAGTACCGCCAGAAGGTCCAGCAATACCCGTAATTGCAATTGAATAATCAGCGTGACTATGCTGAATAACACCTTGCGCCATCTGCTGTGCAACTTCTTCGCTGACCGCACCATAAGTTGCAAGGTCTTGAGTATTAACGCTCAATTGCTCAACTTTTGAGTCATTACTGTAAGTTATAAAACCACGATCAAACCAATTAGAACTGCCTGGAACATCAATAATACAGCTAGATAACCAGCCACCAGTGCAAGACTCAGCCACGGCTAACTTCATTTTTTGTTGAGTTAGCAATTTACCAAGTGACTGACATTGTTTTGAAATTTGCTTCACAGTAAAAATTAATGATATTGAGTCTTTAGGTTTCCGAATATTTACTTTGCTCAAACTCATAGAGGATATCTAACATTCGACGGGTAAAAATAGTCGATCTTTCAGTATAGCCTTCAGGCAATGAGACAGAATCCAGTTTATCCTGCTGACCTGCCAAATGATAAGACAAACAAGTATTGAAATATTCAAACAATTCTTTAGGCAATGATTGATAACAAGGAAACGTATCGATATCATAGACAAAAACATTATTCTCATTTGCCACAACGGTCAATTGTCCCCATTCAACATGAGTCGATTGCTGAATAGTTTTAACGGCATGACTGAGAAAATCAGGATTAACACAACGATATTTTTCTAATGATTCATTGGGGAACTGTGTTGGAGCCATATAATCTAAACACATTAACGGTTTACCCGCCAACATGTAACCTCTTAACAAAGAACCTTCAACAATTTCGGCCACCATAATGGGTGGTTTATCAGTAGCCACTAAATAATTTTTTTGTTTATCTTTAAATAACTGCCAACCAGCTTTACCCGATACAGGTCTCCATACCGTCTGTGGATGTTTTGAACAGAACTCATTAACATCATCAATACTGTTACTACAAATAATATCAGGAACTGAGACACCATTGCTTTTAATTGTTTCCAAGAGATGATATTTCATAAAATCATCCAGATAGGCTCTGGGAGGATTATATAACTTAACCCCTCTTCGATCCATTTCACAAAATAAACTAAACCAAAAACTATAAGTCTGTTGTTCTTTTAAGAAAGAATCTTGCCATTGACTCCAGTCAGTCATTTGAACTGCGGATGGCACAATGGGATCCATGTATTCATAATCATAGATAATGGCTTTATCCAGAGAATTTAAATCAATCTCATTCCAGCTCATTGAATCTTCAGTAAAACCTGTTTGGTCTTTTTCACTGAGATTCATATTAAAACTAAAACAGTCAACGCCCAGTTTTTTTAAGCGATCCGAAAGGCTACTTGCCATTTGATTGGGATGTTTTGAAAAAATGCCTATTTTCATAATAATTCAACAATATCTTTTAAAGCTAAGTTAAGGGCTGTGTAACAAATAAATGTCCAACTTGCTTGGCTTTTTGTCCACTTTTTTGTTGCAAAAATAGTTGTGTAATTCGACTATACGCCTATTTTTGCTTCTCAAAAGCGAATAAAAATCCTGCGCAATATGGGTAGTTTATTTATTGCGCGTTACCTAAGCACTCGCCTACTCGAACGAAACTTATCCCTTGTGGAATAAAGTGCTATTTCAATGGAATAAAAAAACTAAGTTTTCTATTTTGTGCAAGAACTTTCATGCGATTTACATCTATAGAACTGGTTGATGTTCGCTCCATATACCGATTAGCAATAATACCCGATGCCAATAATAATCGAGATTCTGCCTTTCTATTGGCAATATAAGCCTGGATCACGCCCAATTTTGCGGTTAATAAATTTCTTAGATTAACAATTAATTCCAGTTCCGTTGTATCTGCGCCCACTTTTCTCTTGCGTAGTAATTTATCATAGGCAATTTGTGACAATTTTTCGGTATCCAATGCCAAATTAATTCTTGTTCTTGCAGAGCTAACAATTGAAATAGCATCACGGATTTCTAACGTAATATCAACTTTCTTATTGTTATGATCCATTGCGCTAGACTCCTGGGAAACCATGCCACGTACTTTGGCCGTTTCTTTTGCTCGATTACCTAAAGGTCTTTTAACATCAATGGAATAAGCTTGTCCAAAAAAGTCTGGGTCTATCAAATGACCAACTGATCTATAATATTCAGTATATCCATATTTTGACCCTTGCTGACTTGCTGACCAAGACCCCCCGACTGTAATGTCCCATTTTGCTTGATCCTGAAAAAATTTCTGATTAATTTTTGCCATTTCTAGGTCTTTTTCCGCCATAAATAAATCAGGTCGGAACGTTTGACCTTGTTGAGTCATTTTTTCAACATTTAACTCTAAAAAATCTTGCAGTCGACCATAATAATCAACAGGAGCATAAATATTATTGGCTAAATCATCCGTGTTATTGTTGATTAATTTTGACAATGCTTGTGATGCCAACAATAAATTTCGCCATGCCTGCTCCTCCTGAACTCTAACTTTGGCAAATTCTGCATCAACTTGTACTTTATTAAAACGTGTGACCGAACCATTCTTAAAAAGTCGCTTGGTTCTCTCTTGTTGAGACCCCACTCTTTGCCTATTTTCGATTGCAACATGAAGGCGTTCATAGGTATTAACCAATTCCCAATAACTCAGATCAACCTGTAATAAAATTTGATTGATTAATTGCTTAACCACCCAATGAGTTTTTTCCTTTCGTTTTTGAGCCAACATTGCACTGACATTATTACTTGAGAATTCACCGTAACCTTTACCATAAACAGGTAACGGCATTTGTAAACTAACACTCAAACTGGAAGACCAGGGAGCACCTGTTTTAAAAACCTTACCATCAACCGCATAAAAAATAGGTTTATTGGTTGTCACTTCACTGATGGTATATGAGCCACCATCTTCAAGTTGTTGCGAAACACCAATCGTTAATTTAGAGGTGATTGTACTGCCAAAATTATCCGCTTTACTGGCAAAAATTTCCTGATCACCTTTAATCCCACCTTTTTGTCCTCGATAACCCAACTCAATGACTTGAGCTTGAGTTTGGTTGGGTGCCGTATTAACAGACAGTCTATTTTCAATACCATTTGGGAAAATACTGGCCATATCTCTGAAATTTAAACTACCAATAATTGATCGATTATTTTTCTTACTAACATTGTGCGTTAGGCTGGCACTGAGAATTGGGTCAAACACGGCTCTAACTTCAATTAAAGCTTCTTCAATGGTTTGATTGTCATATTTTGAGATGTGTAATGATAGATTTTTTTCCATGGCTTGTAATGCAGCTCTTTTTGCATTAATTGGCACAATGGTTTTGCCACGAATTTGTCCCACAGCCCCCTCAGAAGTTTCGTCTGATAAGGCATTTCTAATGTATTCATGCAAAAAAGTTTCGTGAGGATGTTCCGCTTTTAACACAGTAAAACTGATTCCCGCCTCATTGGCAGAAACCGCTTCAGTCACAGCATCATCTGCTATGGCAATTTGTGAAAAAATCATGAGTAGAAAATAAAAGTGTTTCATACACGTCATTCCTAAAACCTAAAGTATTTTAGCCCTGCATTCTGAGCCAAAGAATTGATCCGATGCCTATCAAAAACAGTCTGCGCAGTTCTTAAGGCATATATTCTAGCCAAAATACCTTTGGCAGCCAACAACCTGGCTTCTGCCTGTTTTTTGTCAATCAGTGATTGTATCCATGTTTTTTGTGCATTAATCATATCATTATTTTTAACCAATAATTCATATTCAGTAATCTTGCCCAAATCCATTTGTTTGATCGATTTTTTGTAAGTTAATTGAGTCAGCTCATAAAGTCTTTTGGTCACTTTCACCCTAGACTTTGCACTTTCAACCGCCATATTGGCATTATTATAACTGGTTTGAATTTTATTTTTACTGACTTGATATAAAATCTTCTGATTTTCTAAAGCCGCCTCAGAAACTGTAATATTGGCATTTGCCGCATGATTTCCCCAAGGATATCGATAAGACAATCGAGTAAAAATAGAAACACTATCAGGCTCAACAATATTGGCCAGTGAACGATCTAAATGAGCATAACCATACACAGAATTACTTTGTGAAAATGTCGATGCTAGGATATAGGAGAGGTCAGGTCTTGCAGCAACTTTACTGGCTTCTACATTAATTTCAGCAATTTTTTTATTTAACTCTATTTCTTTAAGTTCTGGGTTATAGGTGATATTTGCTTCATTGGACTTGGCTTCAATTAATCCATCTTGTTCAAATAAAATATAGGCATAATCGACAGGCAATAAAATTTGCCCTTTATACTCTTGATCCAATTCTCTTTTCAATGAATTTGATGCACGAACTAAATTATCCCATTCATTTTCTTCCTGACCTTTCAATCTTGCAAGTTGGGCATCTATTTCTGCTTTTGTTGAACCTGTCGCCATTCTTTTTTCAAACAAACGCTGAGTTTTTTGTGCCAATGCTTCAATATTTTTTCTGTTTTTTACACTGACATAAAGATTTTGAGCCGACTTAACCAACTGCCAAAATCTTTGCTCTACTTGTAACAATGACTGGTTAATGGATTTTTCAACTTGTCGGTAAGTTTTATCTTTATTAAGTTTTGAGGTTCTCACTGACACATTATCAGGTGAATATCGGCCAAAATCTTTAGCAAAAGGTAAACTGGTGATGATTCTTGCCACCAGAGTCGACACCCACGGTTTATCGTACGCACCAAAAATTGCCGTATCAACACCATCGACAATACCCGCTTGAGCCGCGTCGCCATTAATAATGAAGAAATTTTTCTGATAGGTTGTACTTAAATTCAAACCAACTTCACCGCCCCAAGAAACTTTTTGATTCCAATCAAAGGTTAATTTTGTTTTCTTGGTTGAACCAAAAATATCACGGATACTGCCAGTCTCACTTCTTGACTCAAAACCTTCGGGTCTGAATTTATCAAATTCAACATAAGCTAAAACTCCAGAAGATATATTTCTTCTGAAACATTCTGTTTTATCGCAATTAGGTACACGAGTCTCAGGATCTACAGCACCCAATTGATTATTTTGTGCAACAACAACCGTTTCACCTTTAAATTTCAAAAAATTTTCTACACGATCATATTTTTTCGAATGATTACCTAAAAATGATACGGTAATGACAGGATCAAATAACGCTTCTGCCTCTATATAAATAGATTTTGCAACTTTTTTTGATAATCGACTCTTTTGGATAGCAATATTGTAGTTTAATGATTTTAATGCTGCTTCTCTGGGAGATATTTCATAAATTTTATCATTTTGAAAAATCAGGTTATTTTTTGAACGCTCAATAAGTCCTTGTTTGATGATTTCATTGATGACTTTTTCTTTTTCTTTAGAGTCAGAATCAGCCAAA
>JABHHM010000237.1 GCA_018671575.1 Methylococcales bacterium
ATTGCGCAGAAATTTTGTTTGTCTTTTTTGTTATAAAAATAGGCGTGTAGTCGTTCTACATAACTATTTTTGTGGCAAAGAAGACAGACAAAAGAGTTTTATGCCCTTTGGGTGCAAGTAAGATGGGTAGTTTATTTGTTGTGAGTTGCCTTAGGCTCTTGTAGTATAAATAATTCAATCTCCGAACAATTAAAAATTTGTCTGTCAGAACGTCATGTTCTCTCATTAATCATTTAAATAATAATTAGCCATAGTACAATGTCACATCATCTAATTCCTACTTATGCACAACTTCCCGTTACTTTTAGAAAAGGTGAAGGGGTTTGGCTCTGGGACACTGATAATAAAAAATATCTTGATGCACTTTCAGGTATTGCAGTTTGTAGTCTGGGTCATTGTCACCCTAAAGTAACGGCAGCAATTCAGCAACAAGCAAGTACATTAGTCCACACTTCAAATTTATATCATATTGAAGCACAAGAAAAATTATCGGATGACTTAATCAGACTGTCAAAAATGCATTCTGTGTTTTTTTGTAATAGCGGAACCGAAGCCAATGAAGCGGCCATTAAAATCGCTCGTTTGTATGGTACTCAGAAAAAACTAAAATCACCTAAAATTATTGTGATGGAAAATAGCTTTCACGGTCGAACATTTGGCGCCATGTCTGCCACGGGCAATAAAAAAATTCAGCAAGGTTTTGAACCGCTGGTCGAGGGTTTTATCTGCGTTAAATACAATGATGTTAATGCCATCCAACAAATTATTGAACAACATGATGATGTGGTTGCTATCTTGGTAGAGCCTGTTCAAGGAGAGGGTGGAGTTAATATTCCAGCAGATGATTATTTAACTGCATTACGTCAAATCTGTGATGAGCATCAATTGCTATTAATGTTAGATGAAATTCAAACAGGGATGGCACGAACTGGAAAAATGTTTGCCCATCAACACAATGAAATTACTCCTGATGTCATGACACTTGCAAAAGCCTTAGGTAATGGCTTTCCCATCGGTGCATGTATTGTAGCAAACAAAGCATCTGATGTTTTTTCACCTGGCAAACATGGCACCACCTTTGGAGGCAATCCATTGGCATGTTGTGTGGCTCAAACTGTCATCGAAATCATGGAAACTGAAAATTTGGCTAAAAATGCATTAACAATGGGTCAAACTATTAATGATACATTGTCCAAAAAGTTACATGGCATTGACATCGTGCAAAACATCCGAAACAAAGGGTTAATGATAGGCATTGAACTATCCTCTAACTGCCAACCTTTGGTTCAAAATGCATTAGCCAAAGGTTTACTCATTAATGTCACTGCAGAAAAAGTGATTCGATTATTGCCTCCGCTGACATTAACTAAAGCAAATTCAGACCAAATCATCGACATTTTAGTTGATATTATTACTCAACAAAATAAACAAATAAGCTTATGAATATCAGACACTTTCTAACATTACTTGACCTTTCAAACGAAGAATTACAAGGCCTAATAAAACAAGCCATTAAAATAAAGACACTGCATAAAAAAGGCGAGTTATACCAACCATTAAAGGGTAAAGTATTGGGCATGATTTTTGAGAAATCATCAACCAGAACCCGAGTATCTTTTGAAGCGGGCATAGCCCAATTAGGTGGCAGTGCCTTATTTTTATCCTCACGAGACACTCAGTTGGGCAGAGGTGAACCGATTGCAGACACCTCCCGAGTTTTATCCAGTATGGTTGACGGCATCACCATTAGGACCTTCGAGCATTCAAAGGTAGAAACATTGGCTCGATATTCTTCAGTTCCCGTTATTAATGCACTAACAGATTTATATCATCCTTGCCAATTACTCGCAGATATACAAACATTCACTGAGCATCGCGGCAACATTAAAGATAAAACGGTCACATGGATTGGCGATGGTAACAATATGTGCCATTCTTATATTAATGCGGCAATACGCTTTAACTTTAAACTCAACATTGCCTGCCCCAAAGGTTACGAACCTGATACCAATATTGTAAAAAATGCAGGGAATCTTGTTGCAATCACCCATGACCCATTTGAAGCGGCTGAAAAATCACATCTTTTAGTCACCGATGTATGGGCAAGTATGGGCCAAGAAGAAGAACAAAATAAACGAGAAAAAGATTTCAACAACTTTCAAGTCAATAAAAATTTAATGTCTGTAGCAGATAAAGATGCATTATTTATGCATTGCCTACCCGCCCACAGGGATGAAGAAGTGTCAGCGGAGGTCATTGATGGTGAACAAAGTGTCGTTTGGGATGAAGCAGAAAATAGATTACATGCACAAAAGGCTTTACTGGAATTTTTGTTAACTAAAAAATAAGTAACTATTCAGAGGGTATCAAAATTCTCTGAAAAAAACACGTAAAATCTCTGTAGCTGTTCAGGTTACCCCTATTTTTCTCCAGTTCAAGGCAAAAAATATGAGTTTACAGGTGTAAA
>JABHHM010000372.1 GCA_018671575.1 Methylococcales bacterium
CAAAAGAATTATTGCACCAAGATTTTTTGCGGGTGTTATCAGTGTGCCATTATTAACCATTATCTTTTCATCACTGGCTGTGTTTGGTGGTTATTTTGTCGGTGTTGGTTTATTAGGTGTTGATGATGGCGCATTTTGGTCTCAAATACAGTCAAAAATAGATTTTAATGATGACTTGTTAAATGGTTTGTTAAAAAGTTTTGTATTTGGCGTTATTGTTAGCTGGTTGGCGGTTTTTGAAGGCTATGATACTGTACCTACTTCATCAGGTATCAGTCATGCAACAACCAGAACCGTGGTGCATTCTGCGATTGCAATTCTGGCAGTTGATTTTATTTTAACTGCGTTGATGTTATAGGAGGACAGTCTCCTAGATTCAGCAGTGATCGCTAAGCATTCTTGTATCACTGTGTTTTTATTGGGTTTATGTGAAGTCGCTACCACTTACAAAGTGGCTCATATACTACGCCAAGCAAGCAATTTGAGTCGCTTTATAAGTTCTTCAACTATGGAGTTTAAGATAATGAATAATTCAAAATTTATAGAAAGTATGGTCGGGTTATTTGTTTTATTTGGTTTTGTTGGTGCTTTTTATCTGGCAATGGATGTCAGTAATTTAAGCCATAAAAATTCTGAGGATGGTTATAAAATAACGGCAAGATTTGAAAATGTTGGTGGTTTACAAACGCAAGCAAAAATAACCATGGCAGGTGTTAAGTTAGGTCATGTTGTCGCTATTAAAATTGATCAGGAAACATATGAGGCCGTGGTGACAATGCAGATAAATAGTCAATTTAATAAATTGCCTGATGACACTTCTGCCAGTATTTTCACCTCTGGTTTATTGGGTAATCAATACATTGCTTTATTGCCTGGTGCATCAAATAAGATTTTGTCTGAGGGGGAGGAAATTCAGTTAACCCAGTCAGCGGTCATTCTTGAAGAAGTCATTGGGCAATTTTTATATAATAAATCAGATGAGTTTTCTGATACGACAAAAAAGTTTTAGTTATGCTGGCAAGTCAAGCACAAGTTATTATTGATCAAAATGGTATTATTAGGGTGTCAGGTGATCTCAACTTTTCTTCTGTAATGCCTGTTTATAATAAGGCTCAAGAGTTATTTCGATTACATGAGAAAATAAAAATTGATTTAGAGGCCGTGAGTCGGTCAGATAGTGCGGGATTGGCATTGTTAGTAGAATGGTATCGTGATGTAAAAGCCATGAATAAAAGTTTTAGTTTACAAAATATGCCTGAACAATTAATGAAAATAGCTGAAATGGCAAATTTAGATGATTGGATTAAACAATGGATAAATTAATAATTGAAGATAATGGTCCTCTGGATGGTGAAGTTAGGATTTCTGGTGCTAAAAATGCGGCATTACCTATCTTGGCAGGGACATTGTTGTGTAGCGAAATTGTAAGGGTAAAAAATATACCTCATCTTAATGATGTTACCACAACCATTCAGCTTTTGATGCGAATGGGGGTGCAGGTAGTTGTTGATGAAAAACTAAGTGTTGAGGTGGATACCAGTACCATTTCTAAGTTTGTTGCACCTTATGAATTGGTTAAGACCATGAGGGCATCAATTTTGGTTTTAGGTCCATTGTTATCACGTTTTGGGAAAGCAGATGTTTCTTTGCCTGGTGGTTGTGCAATCGGTTCTCGTCCCGTTAATATTCATATTGATGGTTTGCGAAAAATGGGTGCAGATATCGTGGTTGAAGAAGGTTATATTCGTGCTCGGGCTAAACGTTTACATGGTGCAAAAATTGTTTCTGATGTGGTGACGGTCACAGGAACAGAAAATTTAATGATGGCAGCTGCTCTGGCTAAAGGGACTTCCTTGATAGAAAATGCTGCACGAGAGCCTGAAGTGGTTGATTTGGCCAATTTCTTAATTCAGATGGGCGCAAAAATATCGGGGGCAGGAACGGATACCATTGAAATTGAGGGAGTTGATGAATTACATTCGGCTGATTATAGCGTGACTCCTGATAGAATTGAAACAGGTACTTTTTTAGTGGCAGCCGCTATTACCCGTGGTCGAGTAAAGGTGAAGGATACCCAGCCAGATTTATTGGACTCTGTTTTACAAAAGCTGGAGTTGGCGGGCGCACAAATTCAGTGTGGTGATGACTGGATTATATTGGATATGCAAGGAAATAGACCTCAAGCTGTTGATATTACAACGGCTCCATATCCAGCATTTCCAACAGACATGCAGGCACAATTTACGGCATTAAATTCAGTGGCAGAGGGTGTTGGAGCTATTCAGGAAACAATTTTTGAAAATCGATTCATGCATGTGCAGGAAATGCAGCGAATGGGGGCAAAAATAGATATTAATGGTAATACCGCCATTATTCGAGGTGTTGAAAAACTGACGGGTGCACCTGTGATGGCAACCGATTTAAGAGCTTCTGCAAGTCTCGTATTGGCGGGATTAGTGGCCAAGGGCAAAACATGTGTTGATAGAATTTATCACATTGATAGGGGGTATGAACGAATTGAGGAAAAACTGAGAATGTTGGGTGCAAAGATTACTCGGGTTCCTAAATAAGGAGCGGGTACCAAACAACTTCCCGTTCTTGCCTTCATCTTCACTTTGCTTTCAAATGACTGATGCATAAGATTCGATAAATCTCATCTAAATCTTCAGTCATAAAAAGCCCAGAATAGAGCGACTATTCCTGCACTTTTATTCAATCAGGTCATTTGAATAAAAAAATATGAAACCAAGAGCGGGAAGTTATTGCGAGTTGCTTTATCTCTCCAATAACTTAAGTTTATCTGGTTTACCAGCCCAGTCATCGGCATCAGCAGGAGAGTCAATCATTTCTGTGATGATTGGCCAAGTCTTAGCTAATTCTTCATTGAGCTTTAAAAACTCAATTTGATCTTCAGGCAAATCATCTTCAGAATAAATAGCCTCAATGGGGCATTCAGGTTCGCAAAGTGCGCAGTCAATGCATTCTTCTGGATCAATGACTAAGAAGTTGGGTCCTTCATGAAAACAGTCGACAGGACATACTTCAACACAATCTGTGTGTTTACACTTAATGCAATCTTCGGCGACAATGTAAGTCATTTTTCAATCGTTCCTTATAATTGTTTAATCAAATGAATGATTTCTTCCAGTGAAAAGAAAGGTTGGATATCGGGACAAAATATTTCAGGATTCTTTTTAATAATTTGATCATATTTTAATAATAAAGTCTCTTCAAGAAAAGACTTTAATTTGTTTTTAAAGTCATCTGGGTTTTGGGTTGAGTTTGCATGGAATTTATTAAGATAAACAACATTTTCTGAATTAATAGGATTATCGTCTAAAAAATTTTCTTCCAGTAGAGAGTCATAAATAGATTGAATTTCTAATAGTTTCGCTTGATCGTCTATTACTCCAAGCATCATGGATTTTAACAGTAACAGTTCTTTAAATGTACTGCTTTTTTGGATGATGTATCGATTATGCCAAATGCCATCTAATCTACCTTGAATATGCCCGCAAACAAAAGCGTAGCTAATGGAAGTTGATTGACTTTTAATATCCTTGTTTTTTTTAATGGTTGATAATGCCGATACAATACTGTCTATGACATCTTCTAATATTTTGTCATTGGTTTCTGTTAAATCCATTCTATTAATATTTCTTTTCCAAATAGAAAATATTTCAGGACTGAATCGTTTGATTCTAAAATTAATAGGGGAATCTCTAATTATTCTTTTGAGCTGTTTCATAAATTAAGGTATTAATTTTAATGGCTGTATTAAGAAGCATAGTTGAAAAAAGTAATTTAGAGTGGTTAGTTTTTTATGCTATTATCCGAATTATTTTTGAGAACAAGATTAATTGGCAGGAGAAGTTGTGGCAGATTATAAGAATACGTTAAATTTACCCAGGACATCGTTTTCTATGAAGGCAAATTTGTCTCAACGTGAGCCAAAAATGCTGAAACATTGGCAAGAAATTGATTTGTATTCAAAAATAAGAGAATTTTCGGTCGGTCGTGAAAAATTCATATTGCATGATGGTCCTCCTTACGCTAATGGAGAGATTCATATTGGTCATGCGGTTAATAAAATTCTGAAAGATATCATTGTAAAAAGTCAGACATTTAATGGTTTTGACGCACCTTATGTTCCAGGTTGGGATTGTCATGGTTTGCCCATTGAACTCAATGTTGAAAAGAAAGTAGGCAAGGTTGGAAAAAAAGTAGATGCATCGGGTTTTAGAAAAAAATGTCGTGAATATGCATTGAAACAAGTTGAGCGTCAAAAAACTGATTTTGTTCGTTTGGGAATATTGGGTGATTGGGATAAACCTTATTTAACCATGAATTTTAAAACAGAGGCTGATATAGTCAGGTCTCTTGGGGCTATTGTAAAAAATGGTCATGTGACTCAAGGGGCAAAACCTGTTCATTGGTGTACTGATTGCGGTTCTGCGTTGGCAGAAGCAGAGGTTGAGTATCAAGATAAAATGTCATCTGCGATTGATGTTTTATTTGATTTTGATGATGTAGGGGAGTTGTCTAATAAAATAAACTTTAATCTTTCATCATTGACTCATGTTGGTATTGTAATTTGGACAACAACACCTTGGACATTACCTGCCAATCAGGCAGTTGCGGTTAACCCTGAGTATCAATATGTATTGATTGAATATCAGCAACAAAATCAAAGTAAATTTTTGGTATTGGCAGAATCACTGGCAAGTGATGCTATGAGTCGCTATGGTATCGAGTCATTTAAAGTGATCACAGAATTTTCAGGTCAGCTATTAGAAAACTTAAAAGTACGACATCCTTTTTATCGTCGGATTGTTCCAGTGATTTTAGGTGATCACGTGACTGCCGAAGCGGGAACGGGTGTTGTTCATACGGCACCAGGTCATGGTCAAGATGATTTTATTGTCGGCAAAAAATATGGTTTAGAAGTTGATAACCCTGTGAATAATTTTGGTTGTTTTGTTGAGGGGACTGAGCTTTTTGAAGGTCAACATGTTTGGAAGGCGAATGCTCAGGTGGTTGATGTTCTACAGCAAAATAATGCTTTATTGAATCATGATAAAATCAATCACAGTTATCCGCATTGCTGGCGACATAAGACCCCCATTATTTTTAGAGCCACCAGTCAGTGGTTTATCAGTATGGATAAACAAGGTTTGCGCCAACAAGCTTTAGACGCAATAAAAGGCGTGAAGTGGATGCCTGATTGGGGGCTGGAAAGAATTCACGGCATGATTGATGGTCGGCCTGATTGGTGTATATCACGGCAACGTACCTGGGGTGTTCCCATTGCTTTATTTGTTCATAATAAAACGGGAGAGTTGCACCCAGACACTTTGGCTATTATCGAAAAAGTGGCTTTGTGTATTGAACAACAAGGTGTTGATGGCTGGTTTGAAGCCGATGCCAGTGAGTTTTTAAGTGAGGCTGATTTACCTTATTATGAAAAAGTATCTGATACTCTGGATGTATGGTTTGATTCGGGTGTGACTCATGCCAGCGTCATTAAACGTCATGAGTTGTTGGCGTATCCTGCTGATCTTTATCTGGAAGGTTCTGATCAACATCGTGGTTGGTTTCAGTCATCACTATTAACTTCGATGGCAATGACTGGAGAGCCTCCTTATAAATCTGTTCTCACTCATGGTTTTACCGTTGATTCCAAAGGCAAGAAAATGTCTAAATCAGTCGGTAATGTGGTCGCACCACAAAAAGTGGTGAATAATTTAGGGGCAGATGTACTTCGATTATGGGTGGCAGGGACTGATTACCGATGTGAAATGAATGTGTCGGATGAAATACTTGGGCGGATGACTGATACTTATCGCCGAGTTAGAAATACGGCTCGTTTTATTCTGGGTAACTTGCACGAATTTAATGCTGATGCTGAACTTGTTGGTTTTGATGAAATGTTGCCATTGGATCGTTGGGCGGTGGATCAAACTGCTCAATTGCAGGAAGAAATTATTAAACAATATAATGATTACCAGTTTCATGTGATTTACCAAAAAATTCATCAATTTTGCTCGATTAAATTGGGTGGTTTTTATCTGGATATTATTAAAGATCGATTGTACACCACTCAAAAACAAAGTTTGGCAAGGCGATCATGTCAAACTGCTATGTTGCATATTATTGAGTCATTAACGAGGTGGATTGCCCCCATATTAAGTTTTACCGCTGAGGAAATCTGGACGTTGATTCCTGGTCAAAGAAATCAGTCTGTTTTTCTCAATTGTTGGTATGATCAATTATCTAAATTACCTAAGGATGAAGCTTTCAGTCAAGAGTTCTGGGATAATATTGTCAACATTAGAGAAAATATCAGCAAAGAACTGGAGCAATTAAGAAAAGATGGAAAAATTGGTTCATCTTTGATGGCTGAAATTGACTTATATTGTGATGAACCAACTTATCAATTATGTTCAAAGCTGGGTAATGAATTAAAGTTTATATTCATTACTTCTCAGGCAACCATACATCCTCTTACAGATAAACCAGATGATGCAATTGAAATTACAGTCGATAAATTAGCCATTACAGCCAAAGCCAGCGAGTATGAAAAATGTGATCGTTGTTGGCATTACAACGAGAGTGTTGGGCAAAATGAGCAGCATAAAGAGTTGTGTGGTCGTTGTATTGATAATGTTGATGGTCAGGGTGAAGTTAGATTGTATACTTAATCAATGTTGATTAATTTTTTATTAATGTTTTTGCTACGCAGTGGCATCATGTTCAGGAATTTTTATACATGTTAAAATGGTTGTGGTTATCCGTTGTTTGTATCTTTCTTGATCAAATAACCAAATATATGGCTGAGTTTCATTTGAACGAAACAATTGTTGTTAATCCCTTTTTTAATATTGTATTGGCTCATAATGAAGGGGCTGCATTTAGCATTTTAAGTGATGCAGGTGGTTGGCAGCGTTGGTTCTTTATTGTTTTGGCATCTTTGGTCAGTATTGTTTTGATTGTTTGGTTGAAAAAAATACCATTGAATGAAAAGTGGCAGGCAATTTCTCTGGCAATGATTATTGGAGGGGCAATCGGCAATGTTATTGATCGGAGTATTTATGGCTATGTTATTGATTTTATTCAGGTGCATTATCAGGATTGGTATTGGCCCGCATTCAATGTTGCCGATTCGGTAATTACAATGGGCGTTGTGTTAATGCTACTCGATGAGTATATTTTAAAGCGTAAAAAAGACAGTCTTGAAATAGCTCGCAATAAATAAACTATCCATGTTGCGCATCCCCTTAGGAATGGGCGCGAAATAACTTCCCGTTCTTAATTCCATCTTCACTTCACTTTCAAATGATATTCAATCATAAAAGCTCA
>JABHHM010000021.1 GCA_018671575.1 Methylococcales bacterium
ATGAAGTTTCGGATTCAGGGTATTGTCCCGCTGGATAATGACCGCCTGCATGTAGATACATGTATTTTGAAACCCAACGATACTGTGTAGTGGAGTCAGCAGCAGGTAATGATCTAACCCAGCCATTTTCATCGAGATCTAACTGTTGTTGTTCCTGTGTATCCCAGCTACTTGCTGGTGCTTGAGGAGTACAAGCATTTTCACCCCAATCACTACATTGAGTTAGCCAGTGTGAAGCTCTTTTCATGGCGTTTACAAACAGCCATCTTGTTTGATAATAATTAACCTCTACAGTGTTGCTACCTAATGGTGAGTTGATGTGGTCAGTATTAAGAGGAATATTGGGTATGATTTGTGGTTGTGGAACATGGCGCTCGGGTCGTTTTCGCCAATTAATGGATAAACCTGCTGTCCACCAACTGTCATAATGCTCAATTTGAATTGTGTGCATACCTCCAGTGATTTCAGCGGTTGTTGTAAAATCTTCTTCTTGATCACGCCATTCATCCATGATTAATTGTCCATCAAGCCAAATTCTGACACCATCGTCTGCATGTACTGAAAAATCATAGATACCTGTTTGAAAGTCAAATTGGCCTTGCCACCGACCAGAAAATTGATTTTCTTCTGCTGTTTGTCGTGGACCGCTATGTTCCCATATATGATTTACTGAGGCTTCATAATTTCGTAAAATTGGCGTATCGCTAAGAGTGGTATTATCATAATAGTTGACACAAAATTGACCGACTGGAATATCGCATACGGGAGCTGCGTATAGTTTGTTGTTTATTAAAAATGTGAAAAATATTAAATAGGTAAGATAGACAATGTATTTATTGAATTGCAGTAAATTGTTTTTTTGATTATTTATCATGAAGAATCCTCATTATTTTGATTTTCTATAGACTAAAATTGTTGTACATTAATGTAACGGCACATCTCATACCGACCATAAAGAAATAAATATTAATTGAGAACCGTGTCACAAAAATAATAAAGGCATAATAAAAGTGTGAACTAGTTCATGTCTTTTTATTAAAATTAATCAGTTGCATGGAAAAATCTAAGATATTAATTTATTAATCATGGTCAATTTATTGGCAGTTATTTTTAATGCCCATTTATAAGGGCAATGTGAAGATAGGGGAGAGTTGTGGAAGTTAGGGGATGCGCAATAAATAAACATCCAACGTGCTTGTTTTTTTGTCCGCCTTTTTTGTTGCAAAAATAGTTGTGTAGTTCGACTATACGCCTATTTTTGCGCCTCAAAGGTGAACAAAAATCCTGCACAATTTGGACGTTTATTTATTTCGCTTCCCCTTATTCGTGCTCATCTTTTTGTGTTTTTTGGCATCTTTAATATTTTTGGTGCAATCACCCCTTATATTTTATAATTAAAGGAAAGTTATGACTTCAATCGGTACTCCACTTTCATCCACTGCCACCAAAGTTTTATTGTGTGGTTCAGGCGAGCTTGGTAAAGAAGTGGCGATAGAATTACAGCGTTTAGGTGTTGAAGTTATTGCACTTGACCGATATGAAAATGCACCTGCAATGCAAGTGGCTCATCGTAGTTACGTGTTATCAATGCTGGATGGAGATGCGTTAGAAGAAATCATTAAAAAAGAAAATCCAGATTACATCGTGCCTGAAATTGAAGCCATTGCAACGGATCGTCTTGAAAAGCTGGAGCAAGAAGGTTTTACGGTCATACCAACGGCTAAAGCAGCAAGACTGACAATGAATCGAGAAGGTATTCGTCGTTTAGTGGCTGAACAATTAAAAATACCCACATCGGCTTTTTGTTTTGCAGAAACTAAACAAGAAATGATTGATGCAATCAAAAAAATAGGTTTTCCCTGTTTTGTTAAACCTGTCATGAGTTCATCTGGTAAGGGACAGTCATTTCTAAAGGCAAAAGGTGATATTGAAAAGGCATGGAATACCGCACAAGATGGAGGAAGGGCTGGCAAAGGAAAAGTGATTGTTGAAGGTTGTGTCGATTTTGATTATGAGATTACTTTATTGACTGTTCGACATGTCAATGGAACAAGTTTCTGCCAACCGATTGGGCATAGACAAGAAGAAGGTGATTATCGTGACTCATGGCAACCACAGATAATGTCTGAAACAGTTTTGACTAAGGCAAAAAATATTGCAGAGACTGTTACCTCTGAATTGGGTGGCTACGGTATTTTTGGAGTCGAATTGTTTATTAAAGGTGATGAGGTTTACTTTAGTGAGGTCTCACCTAGACCTCATGACACTGGGTTGGTGACACTTATTTCACAAGATTTATCAGAATTTGCACTACATGCCAGGGCTATTTTAGGTTTGCCAGTACCTGCTATTCGTCAATATGGCGTCGCTGCATCCAGTGTTATATTGGTTGAAGGGGAGTCCACGCAAGTGATTTTTCAACAACTTGATCAAGCATTGTCAGAACCAGATACACAAATACGATTATTCGGTAAGCCTGAAGTATCTGGCAAAAGACGCATGGGGGTAGCACTAGCCTTAGGTGATAATATTGAGAGTGCTCGTAAAACAGCTTGTCAGGTTGCCAGTCAAGTGATCGTCAAGCTCTAATTACTCTTAGAGGATGGGCAATAAATAAACATCCAACTTGCTTGTACCCAAAGAGCACAATAATCTTTTGTCCGCCTTTTTTGTTGCAAAAATAGTTGTGTAGTTTTCGACTATACACCTATTTTTGTGCCTTCCCTTATCTTACACGTTTAAATGTACCTTTATCATAGGTGTCAATAGATCTTACCGTGTTGTTGTTCTTAAAGTGCAATATTATGCCTGATGCATGTCTATATTTATTGGTAGTAATGGCTTTGTATTTTGATTGTTGACTCATCGAATAACGGTTTTCATTAAACTTGTAATATGATCGACTGACCATGATATCCGAATTTGAGGTTTTATTGATGACCATGATTTTTCTTCGAAGTTCTTTGTAATATTTATAGTTTTCCGCTTCCCATGTGCCTGTGGGCGAAATTGCTTTTTCTCCACGTTTTAATGTGGATGCAATGATAAAATTATTATGGGTATTTTCTATTCTTGAAGTTGGGTGTTGTTGGCCTTGGGTTAGTTTATCGACATTATTTAATGCATAAGCTTTCAATTCAGAAACACGAATCACATTGTCCTTGTTTTGATCTGCCGTTTTCGACTTCAATCCATTTATTAATGAAAATGTAAAAACACCGTTATTCCAAGCGGCTGATTCATAAGCAAACTCAGTTCCAGTCGCCGATGAAATTACCGTGGCTCCTGTGCCTTTTCTAAAATCTGAGAATAATTCCTGCATCAATCCATAAGCTTGTTTGTTGGGTATAAATTTTCGCTTGCTTTTTATTCTAATGCCTCTGGATTTGACCCCTGGAATCGTGGTGGTGGTAAAGTTATTAGAGCTTGTTAATTCTTCATCATCAACTTCACCAGAGTTACAGGCATCAATTAATAATAGGCGATTACGAGATTTTGTTTGTTGAAATAAATGTTCAAGGTCTTCATATTTCAAACCATTTGAAGCGGGTTGATAAAAATTCATATCATTCATTGCCAGGTAATAATCCAGATTATTATCCAATAGACCGTGTGATGCGATAAAGATGATGACTTTATCATCTACTTTTGCACGCTTTAAAAAGGCACTGCTGTTTAAAATTTTCTGCTTAGTCGCTTGCTGATTGGTTAACGTTCGCAGGTGAATTCGATTAAAATCATTGCTTCTTGATTTGAAAAATCGACTGATGTCTTTTGCATCTTTAGCGGCATAATTTAGATTAAATTCTTTATCTTTAAATTGACTAACACCAATACTTAAAAGGTATAAATCTGGTTTTTTTATCTTATTTTTATAGGTAATCACTAAATGGTCTTTTAATGACTCAATACCTTGTTGATTAAAGACTGAAACCTCAATGACATTTTTTCCCGATGATAATTCAATCTCAAGAGATGTTTTGGCCGTCAATAGATTCTTCAACTGACCAGTGATTGGGATATTGTTAATATAGACAACGTAATGATCCAGTTTTACCAACTTATCCATTGCTGAAAATTTCAAATTGATTTTTCTTTGGTTGGTCACCGTTGGGTGATGGCTATCAATGTTGACACTAGGTACTTTCAGTTGCCCATTGATTAACTCAGGATTGATCTGCATTTTTTTAAGCCATTTTGTATGGGCTTTTTGATACAGTTGAATGGTTTGTGCTTCGCTATACCCAACAGATTTTAGAAGTACATCAGGTCTTCGATAAATAGCATCAAACTGGCTGACAGGGAATAACTTGCCTGCTTGTTCATAGGCGACTAAATCCTTGGCTTTGGCTGATGCCGTATAAAAATTATCTGATGAGAATACCCCATAGGTATTTTTATCATGGCCAAAAAATACAAAATATTGTAGTGGGTTTTTGGCATTCCAAAGTCGAAAAGTACCATCTTGACTTGCGGTGATTAAGTATTTTTCATCGGCAGTAAATGTTGTCCTAATAACTTCTCCCGTGTGACCTTTTAGGGAAGTAATAAACTCAAAATTATTAAGTTGATATAAATCGACATCAAAATTAATGTTGCCTTCAAGGCTGTAGCCTTTTCCTATGGCCAATAAATTATTTTTCTCTGAAATTGCCAAGCTACTTGCATAACCTTGGTGAATTCTAATTTTATTGATTAATTTATAATCGCCTTGTCTCCATTGATAAACATACTTTTTACCTGCGGCATAAATATCTCCAGCAGAATTAAAGGCGATATCATATAAAGTATGATTCAATTTGATTTGTTTGACTAAATCATGTGTTGATGTGTTATAAATCATTAACCCACTGCCTTTACCGCCCACCACTGCGAATTGTTTGCTGTTATGGCTGTAGATTATTTTATTGACAATATTGAGAGGGCCTTTGACTGATTTTTTCAGCTTTTGATTGCTGCCAAAAATTTTGAGCGCGGTGGCTTGTTTGCCTGCCCCTTCTTTTCTTCCCGTTACAATGTCTAAAGTATTTCTGGAATAGGCAAAATGATCCGCATTAGGAAGATGTTTTGTGATTATTTTTCCTTTTTCGTGATAGCTTGTCATACCTGATTTGGATGATGCAATAACAATCTCATTCAGTGGATTAAAAGACACTTGAGAGATATTGTCAGAATTTTTGTTGAGATGAATGGATTTATTGATTTTTAATTGTTTAAGATCCCAATAAACAAAATGATTTTGAAATCCTGCAACGATTTGCTTTTTTACATTAACAGCTAAATCATTGATGACTAAATCATAATTTTTTGACTGAAAAATTGTTTGCATATCATTCGTTTCAATAATGTTCAATTGATTTTCTTGACCACCCACCAATAAGTTTTCTTTAGGATGTAAAGCTAAAAAACGATTGCTGATTCCCGATATTTTTTTGATAGGCCGAGCTTTTTTCCATTGCCATTTATGGGTGATGCCTGGTTTGTCATAGGCTACATATTGATTGCTGAATAAATATTTTTCATCAGATGAGAAAACCAGAGACATCACCTTATTATTGACAGGCAGCGTTGAAATGATTTTAAATGAATTGATGTCAATGATCTTGATTTTGGGTTTTCGTCCACTTTCACCTAACGCTAGGTATTGGCCTGATGGGCTAAAGGCTACCGCATTAAATCTTTTGCTTTGTCGAGGTAACTTATTGATGAATTGCAGTGTTTGTGTATCAAATAATTTAACCAAAGATGGCGTTCTGTTTTTTGTCACATTACCTAAAGTGACGTCTCCACCGACTATTGCTAAATATTTTTTATCTGTGGAGATGGCTGCTGATTTAACGGAGAGTAATTGATTGTTAATTAATTTTATTTGATTGTCTTGAATATTCCATAAATACAATGCTTGACGGGTTAATAGCCAAACCTTTTTTGCATTTTTAGAGTAAAAAATCTTTTTTATATTTTTACCCTTTAATTGGTTGTTGGATTTGATTTTTTTAAAGTTCAAATGATCCCACAGTATTATTTTGCCATAGTGGTCTGCACTCACCATACGGTTGCTATAGGGATTGAAATCTATGGAAATAATGCCACCATTGTGTCCAATTAATGGATATTGCAACATGGTTTTTGTTTGCCATAAAATTAATTTTCTATCTAATCCTCCTGTTGCCAGATATTTGCCGTCTGGACTATAGCTTAAAGCCATAATATCCATTTGATGGCCTGCTTGAAGAATGATATTAGTTGTACTTTTTGGGATATTTTCAGTGTTAGTGGGTTGAATTGAGGAAGAAGTTGAGTCTTTGATTGAAGCCGTTGTTGTTATTTGCTTATCAGTTCTGGGTGCTTGCTTTGAAGTTTCATTTTTAGGTATTGGTTGAGGTGTTGAACATGCAAATAATGAGATCAATAGCCCTGCAATAAATAGTTGTTTCATTCTAAATGACCTGGTTTTGGGTGGAGAAAGTTAGTGACTATTTAAAATTAACCTTTACTCGACCTTTTCCCACAGACTTCGTTACTCAAACAGTTGCATTGTTCGACTATGAGCCTATTTTCACAAAATTTCTTCGCAAATTGTAAAGGTTGTTTTTGAATCGTCCCTTAGTAACGTACACTTTACTAAAGGGTACTGTCAACTTATCCTAAAAAAACACAAAATGGTTGAGCATTTTGAGACGGTTTTAAACGAATAGTTGGCGGAAAAATGAGTTGTAGGGCAGCCTACTAGACCTTATTTTTAACGATTGTCTTACATTCTGGAAATCCACTACAGCCCCAAAATTCACCGTATTTACTTTTACGTTTAACCATTTTTTTATTGCACTTGGGGCAGATTTGGTTGTCATCAATGTTAGTTTTTACAGTCGCTGTTTTGAGCTTTTTTGAGTGTTTTTTTATGACAGGCTTGTTAATTTTATTATCCATCGTAAACCGACATTTTGGATAGTTGCTACAGCCCCAAAAAACTCCATTTTTTCCCTTTCTCTGGACTAGTTTTTGTTGGCATTTTGGACAATCATGGCTGTCTTTGGGCTGTGGTGGCACTTCTTTTATTTTTGTGGGTATTTTTCGTTTAGCTATTTTATTGGGTCGGGGTGTTTTGAATGAAGCAACAGGTGCTTTGCTTTGAATCGGATTGTTTTTTATATCATTGATGATGCTTTCAATAAAACGTTGTTGTTCTTCAATGAATTGTTCCAAAGAATAAGTGCGCTTTTCAATTTCGTCCAATTTTTGTTCCCACAATGCAGTGGTTGCAGGGTTTTTAATGGATTCAGGTAAAATACTGATTAAATAACGTCCTGTTTCGGTACTGATCAGATATTTATTTTCTTTTTTGATGAACTCACGATCCAGCAAGTTTTTGATAATGGCTGCTCGGGTCGATTCTGTTCCAATGCCAGCATTTTCCTTCAATATTTTTTTCAGTTCTGCTGAAGTGACATATTTAGCGATAGATTTCATCGCAGCAATCAGTGTCCCTTCAGTGAGTCTTTCGGGTGGTTTGGTTTGTAGTGAAACAAGGTCGCTTTTGATGACGTGTGCAGGCTCATTTAATTTGACGGGTGGTAGTAGGATATTTTCTGCTTTATTATTTTTTCTGGATTCTTCATTGGCCACCGCTTTCCAACCTTGAATTCTTGGAATTCTTCCCGTGACTTTGAAAAGGTGTTTTTCTATATCAACTTCTATGATGCTTTCATCGTATTCATAGTCGGGATAAAACTGTGCAATGTATCGACGTCGTACTTCTTGATAAAGTTTGAATTCATCGGCATTGAATTGATTGATATTAACCTGTGAAGCAGTTGGAATGATGGCATGGTGAGCCGTCACTTTACTGGTGTTAAAACAACTGGGCCTTTTGGCCGTGCTGGCTTGTGCTACTATTTGCTGAATGCTCGGGTCAGATTGTGTTATGGCGTTAAAAACAGATGAAACTTCACTGAATTGTTCAATGGGTAAATAATTACAATCGGTTCGGGGATAGCTGATGGCTTTGTGTTTTTCGTAGAGACTTTGTGCCAATTTCAACGTTTTATCGGCA
>JABHHM010000292.1 GCA_018671575.1 Methylococcales bacterium
ATACAGTGTATTATCAAGTAATAAAACGCAATATATTGCGGTGTAAATTTCACAAACTCTATTTTCGGACAACCTCCTAGGAGTCTGTCCGAAAATGTAGGTTTTCGTCAGAACAAGGCAAAATTTGGCGAAAAAGCACAGTTTACTGGTGTAAATGAGCATTTTGAGCCGAATTTTAACGCAGTTCTGGCGGAAAGATGCGTTTTCGGACAGCCTTCTAGGATAAAATTAAAATAGCATGTTAAATCTACAATGGCCCTGGCTTTTATTATTGCTTCCCTTACCCTGGTTTATCAGGCGATTCTCGTCAAAATACCAACGTCCGCAACAAGCCGCTTTACGAGTGCCTGATTTGAGTTTATTCCAACAAAGTCATCAAGCAACAACCAGTAATCACTCTATTTGGTTTTTACTGTTTGCCAGTCTTAGCTGGTGTTTACTGATTTTTGCCAGTAGTCGTCCACAATGGATTGGTGATCCTGTTCAATTGCCCATAACGGGTCGTGATTTGATGTTGGCGATAGACTTATCTGGCAGTATGCAGGAAAAAGACTTTCAATATAAAGGCCGAATGATTGATCGTTTAACTGCAACGCAATTGGTTGCCAGCGAATTTATTGAAAAACGTGTGGGTGATCGGATTGGATTAATTTTATTTGGTGATCGAGCCTATCTTCAAGCACCTTTAACTTTTGATAGAAAAACGGTTAAAACTTTTTTATTGGAAGCAGTCATTGGTCTGGCGGGTAAACAAACGGCCATTGGTGATTCCATTGGATTGGCAATTAAGCGTTTACGCCAACAAAAAACGGAAAGTAAAGTATTAATATTGTTAACAGATGGAGCCAATACTGCAGGTGAAGTTAGTCCGATTAAGGCTGCAGAATTAGCCGCCGAAGAGGGATTGAAAATTTACACCATCGGCATTGGTGCGGATGAAATGGTTGTGTCTTCTTTTTTTGGTCGTCAAAAAGTCAATCCATCAGCTGATTTGGATGAAAAAACCTTGAAAAAAATGGCAAGTCTAACGGGCGGGCAATATTTTAGAGCAAAAAATACCGAAGAGTTGAATGAAATTTACCAATTATTGGATAAATTAGAGCCTATTGAAAAAGATCACCAGCATTTTCGCCCCACCAAAGCCTTGTATCCCTGGCCATTAGGCATTGCTTTTCTCTTGAGTTTTATCATTGTATTGGCGAACGCCAAAGGTCGTTTTCAATGATTGAAAATTTCACTTTGCTGCGGCCTTATTGGTTACTGGCTTTAATACCTGTTGCATTATTGATTGTTTTTTTACTGAACATTAAAAAACAACACAATTGGAAACAAGTTTGTGATCAGGCATTGTTGCCGTTTATTATCATTGATCAAAATATCAAGCAATCTGTTTTTCCTATTTTAATTTTATTGTTTTGTAGTTTGCTGGTTATTTTGGCATTGGCAGGTCCCGTTTGGGAAAAAATTCCTCAACCCGTCTTTAAAAAACAGTCAGCAGTGATTATTTTACTGGATTTGTCTGCTTCGATGGATGCCGATGATATCAAGCCCAGTCGATTAATTCATGCCAAAAGAAAAATTATTGATCTATTAAAATTACGAAAAGAAGGGCAAACAGCATTGATTGCTTATGCAGGGCAGGCCTATGTGGTTAGTCCATTGACTGATGATATTAAAACAATCACCGCATTGATTCCCAGTTTAACCACTGACATTATGCCGAATCAAGGTAGTCGAGCAGATAAGGCGTTACTGAAAGCAATGGATATGTTGAAACAAACAGCGATTTCCAATGCACAAATTTTAATAATTACGGATGGTATCAGGACTGGTGATTATAAAGCCGTTGATTTACTGGTGAAGCATTCTCATCAAGTTTCAATTTTAGCAGTAGGTACTGAGAATGGTGCGCCCATTAAGCAATCTCAAGGTGATTATTTGAAAGACCGTAATGGTTCAATTATCATCCCTAAGTTATCAATGAAAGATTTACAAAAGTTGGCATCAACGGGGCGAGGCTTATTTGTTGTATCACAAATAAATGATCAGGATATTGAGCGTTTAATACCACAGCTTAATCATACTCAACTCAATGCGGAAAATAAAAAAACCAGTTTTGTTTCGGATGAATGGAAAGAAAAAGGAGCTTGGTTGATTTTATTATTGATTCCTTTTGCCGCTTATTCTTTTAGGAAAGGCGTGCTGTTTTCTTTGTTTATAGTGTCTATTGGTTTTAAGCCGATGCCTGTATACGCAATTAATTGGGATGACTTGTGGCTCAATAAAGACCAGCAAGGATTACAAGCATTCAAAAGTAAAGAGATGGAAAAAGCCACGGATTTATTTAATGATCCTGAGTGGAAAGCGGCCGCTCAATATAAAAACAAACAATATGAGCAGTCATTGAAATCTTTGGAAAATATCAATTCAGCTGAGTCCAATTACAATAAAGCCAATGCCTTGGTTAAATTAAATCGACTGCAAGAGGCAATGGCATCTTATCAAAAAAGTTTGAAACTAGACCCAGATCATGAGGATGCCAAACATAATTTAAATGAAGTTAAAAAATTTCTGGAAAAACAAGCCAAACAAAAACAAAAAAGTCAGTCAGAAAAAAATGGCAAGAATAAGAAAAAAGGCAATAAGAAAAAAGATCCGACATCAAAAAATGAGTCTAAAAAGTCATCTTCAAAAGACAAAAATAAATCCTCTAAACAGCAAGAGCAATCTAAAAAACAGCAACAGAAAAAACAACAAGCTCAAAATAACAAACAACAACAAAAATCAGAAAAAAATGAGGACAAAAAACGCCAGCAAGCATCCTCGCAGAAAAAACAGTCTGATCAGGAAAAACAGCAAGCCCAGAAAAATAAAACTCAGAAAAAGAAACCAATGCCTCAAGGCGAGTTGTCTGAAAAGCAAAAAGAACAAAAAATGGCACATGAACAATGGTTAAGAAAAATACCAGAAGATCCTGGTGCTTTACTTAGGCGAAAATTTCTTTATCAATATCAACAGCAAGCAGAGCAACAGGATGACAATGAAAATCCTTGGTAATATATTTCTTCTTTTTATGATTCATTTGAACTTGGCTTTTGCCAATGTTCAGAGTTATACCGATCGCTCAACGATAAGTATGAATGAGTCATTTCAGTTAATGATAGAGTCTGATGTTCAAACTCAAAAAACACCTGACTTTAGTCAGCTTGAAAGATACTTTGATATCATCAGTCGCAGTCAAAGTCAGAGTTTTACCTCCATTAATGGTCAATTCAGTCGAAAAACAACCTGGACTTTAACGTTGATGGCAAAAAGTAAACAAAGTACCGTTATTCCATCTATAACGATAGGCAATGAATCAAGCAAAGCCATTCCGTTGAGTTTTAATAAGACCCGTATTTCTCAGAATAAACAAAATAACAGCAATGTGTTTATTGAAATCAAACCAACGCCTAAGTCATCTTATGTTCAGGCACAAATTATATTAAATGTGAAACTTTATTTGGGGGTTAATATTGGCACTGCATCGTTGAGTAATCCAACGGTAAAAAATGATGATGCTGTGATTGAGAAGTTAGGTGAGGATAAGCGTTATCAAGCAAAATACCAAGGCAAGGATTATATTATTTATGAACGAAATTATGCCGTCTTTCCTCAAATTAGTGGTCAATTAACCATTGATCCCATTCAATTTGAAGGGGAAGTGAATGAGCGTCGTTCGTTATTTTCATTTCGATCGGGTAATGTGATTCGTACCCGATCCGATCCGATTGTGTTGAATATTAAACCCATTCCTGCAACGGCGAATAGCGACCCATGGGTGCCTGCGAAAGCATTGACATTGGTTGAAAACTGGGAAAAATCACTGTCAAATATTAAGGTCGGTGAGTCAATTACTCGAACAATTCAAGTGATTGCCGAAGGTTTGACAGCTGCTCAACTGCCTGAAATTAAACAAAATTTGCCAAAAACCATTAAACAATATCCCGATCAACCTGTGTTGCAGAATAAGAAAAAAAATAACGGGATTGTAGGTGTTCGTCAGGAAAAAATTGCATTGATTCCGAATGCGTCAGGTGAGATTTTGTTGCCATCAGTCAGTGTCAATTGGTGGAATACTGAAACAGATCAGCTTGAAACAGCGATGTTGCCTGCTAAAACAATTTCTGTACAAGCATTGGCTAAAGTGATTCAACAACCCAATAGTTCGCCTGTCATCAGCAGTGTTCCAACTCCGTTAAAACAAAAAACTCCTTTGATACAAACCGTTGAAGTTGCCGAAGCAGGTTTTTGGAAATGGATGGCCTTGTTTTTCGGGGTGGGCTGGCTTGTAACTATTGGCTTTATGGTGTGGAGACATTTTAATTCGGCTGGATCAAAAGAAACAAACTTTGATACAAAAATCATGAAATTATCACAAATTGAAAAGCAACTCAAAATTCACTGTCGGAATAATCAGGCAAAAAATACCAAACAAACTTTATTCGACTGGTTGAATGCTAAATTTCCAAAGGTATCAACAAAGGGTGATGTGAATCAATTGTTCCTTTCTGATGAAGTGTTTTATGGTGAAATAGAAAAACTCAATCAGTCATTGTATCGTGAAACTCAACAAAACTGGGAGGGGCAAAATTTTTGGCAAACGTTTAAACAGTTTCGAGATCGGCACAATAATAAGAATGAAAAATCAGGAAAAAAAGATTTAGAGTCTTTGTATTTATAATTGATTTTGTGATGTGGTGTTGTTTATTTATAATGGCTAGGTTATTATTTTACTAAATGTTTATCGATTAAAAAACGTAAAATGAGGTCAAAATGATTTCGGCAAAATTATCCAGTAAATATCAGCTATCTATTCCTAAATCTATTAGGGAGAGCCTGAAATTAAAAGCAGGCCAGCAATTTACTTTAATTACCATTGGAAAAATTATAGAAATGGTGCCTATTATTTCAGTTGAAAATGCTAGAGGTATGCTTGGTCAGTGTGATGAATATAATAGTGATGATTATAGAGACCGAAAAGAACGTGATTTATGAATTATCTAATTGATACTTGTGGATGGATTGAATGGTTGTCTGATGGTGTACTTGCCGATAAGTATTTGTCATATATGACAAATATTAATACCGTGGTTGTACCAACAACGGTTCAATTTGAATTATATAAATGGGTTTGTCGAGTCAAAGGAAAACAATCCGCCATTGAATCCATTGCTCTCACTGAGCAGGGAAAAGTTATTCCATTAAGTACATCAATTGCATTATTGGCAGCTAATTTTTCATCTCAATATAAGCTCTCATTTGCTGATGCGATTATTTTTGCAACGGCTCAAAATGAGTCCGTAAAATTAATTACGTCAGATGAGCATTTTGTCAATTTGCCAGATGTGACTTATTTCTCTAAAAAAGTGGACGAAATATAGGTTCGTTAATGCCACAAAAAAAAGCAAAAGCCAGGCAAACTAAAAAAAAATCAGTCAAACATCGTCGAGTGGTGAAAAAAAAGTCTTCCAGATCATCGCCCGTTAAAAAGACACACTTCTTCGTCAAATTACTTCAAAAACTCAGGACATTTTTATTCGGTTTTATTTTTGCAGGATGTTTGACGTTGCCCTTTTATTTTTATTACCTTGACCTGCTTGTTAAGTCACAGTTTGAAGGTAAGCGTTGGTCAATTCCCGCCAGAGTTTATGCTCGTCCGTTGGAATTGTATGAAGGGTTAAAAATATCAGCAGATCAATTTGAGCGAGAATTAAAGTATTGTCGTTATCATGCTAAAAATTCATTGAAACAAAGCGGTAGTTACCAACGTAAAAATAATGTTTTTGCAGTACATACTCGCCCTTTTAGTTTTGGGGATAGCATCGAAAAGTCTAAAAAAATAAGAGTTGAGTTTGCGGATAATCAACTTTTGAGCGTTAAAACAATGCAGATGAAAACACTGAATCAAGTGGTTAGATTAGATCCTGCGTTAATCGGAAGTTTTTACCCACAACTGAAAGAAGATCGGATACTGGTTCGATTGAGTGATATTCCAAAGTCGCTTCATAATACTTTAATTGCAGTAGAAGATCGCTCTTTTTATCAGCATCATGGAGTACATGTCAGTTCTTTGTTAAGAGCGTTTTGGGAAAATTTAAAAGCGGGTAAAGTGGTGCAAGGAGGCAGTACTTTGACTCAGCAATTGGTTAAAAACTTTTTCCTGGATTCAAAAAGAAGGTATCTGCGAAAGTTGAATGAAGTTTTTATGGCGATTATTTTAGAATGGCGCTATAGCAAACGTGAGATTTTAGAAGCTTATTTGAATGAAATTTATTTAGGGCAAGATGGTAGTCGTGCTATTCATGGGGTGGGTAAAGCCAGTCAATATTATTTTGACCAAAATGTCAGTGATTTAAATTTATCCCAAAGTGCGTTGTTGGTGACTTTGATTCGTGGTGCGTCGTATTATGATCCGAGGCGACATCCTGAGCGTGCATTGAAACGTAGAAACCGCATCTTAGATGGATTGTATCAACAAAAGAAAATCAAAAAATGGGGCTGGAAACTGGCCAAACAAAGTTCTTTAGGAGTGACTAAAAAGGCCAAGGGTAGTAGTCATTTATTTCCAGCTTATCTTGATTTGGTTAAAAGACAATTGAGGGAGAATTATAAAGAAGAGGACTTAACATCAGAAGGTTTGCAAATTTTTACTTCATTAGATCCGATTGTTCAGTATGAAGTTGAACAGGCAATTTTTAATGGTTTGACCACATTAGAAAAATCTCGTTGGCATCATCGTGAAAAATTACAGAGTGCGGCTGTGGTAACGGATACTGTCAGTGGTGATGTGTTGGCTTTGGTTGGTGGTAGAAATTACCGATATGCTGGATTTAATCGTGCAATAGATGCCAATCGACCTATCGGATCATTGATTAAGCCCATTGTTTATTTGAGTGCGGTTACTGAGCCAGCACATTATAATA
>JABHHM010000331.1 GCA_018671575.1 Methylococcales bacterium
AAACAAGCTAAACAGCAAATAAATAGCAATGGGTATTGTAAATTTGGCAACAAATGCTTTTATTAATGCCCAAAAATCACATTTCCACCCCCCATCATTATTTATTTTTAAATCAATATTTACCTGATCGACCAGTAAAAACAGATCCGATTTATTAGGTAAAAAAAGTATATTTTTATAATCTTCATTGGTTAATTTTTCAATTTCGTGAGTTTTTACCATCGCCTGCCTTTGCTGCTGATGATTATCTGTATATTCATAAAATAATTTGTAAACCGTTTGATTATTAATACTGGTCATTGTGGCTTCTTTTTTTAAATATTTTGCTTGAGTAGGCACACCATTTATCAAAAACTTTATCCATCTCAATGCTATTTTGGTCCTAAATAATGCAATTACCATGAGAATCAGACAATTCACAAAAAACACCATAACAACCGAAGCACCTTTTGAATAATCTTGGCCTTTTATGCGACTAATGTAGGGCTCTCCAGCAACATACTCTACGGTAACAACCCGCCCCTTGTTAGGATACCATTCTCGCCCATATGAAACTGCCTCAAAATCAATCCCCATTAATTCATAGCGATAATGCACCTGACTCACGGTTTGTTCGTTAATTTCCATATTAGTATCATCTGACCACATCACGGTTGCTTTGGTTTCTACCAATTGTGCTGAAGGAAAAATCATATATTCAACCCATGCAGACCTCATGTCACTGGCAATAATGCCTGCTAAAAAACAAAAGGTGATAAACCATAAATAACCACCAGGGCCTTTTAATAGAATCAATAATTTACTGGCAAAACACATCGGACGATGTGTTTTTTTATTCATAATATTCCAGGTTTTATCTGTAATTCCATTCATCACTCAATGACCTCATTGGGGTGGGCATAAAACAACTTCCCATTTTCAATTCCATTTTCACTTCAGCTTCAAATGACTGATGCATAAAATTCAATCATAAAAGCTCAGAATAGAACGACTATTCCTACACTTTTATTCGATCAAATTATCTGAATCCAAAATAAATAAAAAATAAGAATGGGGTGTTATTTCGTATTCATCTCTTAAGTTTTTCTGGTTGCATCCAACACACTAGGCATATGCCCTATTTTATCCAGTATTCTACTTAATTGTTTTATATCAGTAATTTCCAAAGTTATATGCATATCTGCAATTTGCGTTTTGCGATTAGTTAAGGTATTCACTGATATCAAATTAACACTTTCATTCGTCAACAAAGCCGATACATCTCTCAATAACCCCTGTCGGTCATAGGCTCTCACCACAATATCGACTGGATAAGTAGCATTATCATCCAACGACCAATTGACATCAATAAGTCGCTCACATTCATCTTCTTCAAAACTGGCAATATTTGAACAATCTGTACGATGGATTGAAACCCCTCGTCCACGAGTAATATAGCCAATAATGGAGTCATAAGGTACAGGCTTACAACACTTTGAAAAAATCGTTAATAACTCTCCAACACCTTGCACTTTAATTTGGCCAGAATCTTGTCTATTTGATGGGGCCTTAATTTTAACTAATTCGTCTTCAACAGGTTTATTTTTAGGAACGGTAATGTCTTCAATGGTACTTGCTATTTGTAAATTAGAAATTTCACTGCGTCCAACAGCAGCCTGAAAATCACTCACCTTTTTATATTTGAATTTTTCAGACATGACATCATAACTGATATTATGAACACCCAGTCGATGCATTTCTCGTTCCACTGTTGCCTTACCAGTGATGACGTTTTGACCATAATCCTGCTTTCTAAACCATGCTTTTAGTTTTGCTCTGGCACGAGGAGTATTTAAATAACCCAGATAAGGAGACAGCCAATCACGACTCGGTAAAGCAATTTTTGAAGTCAAAATTTCAACCAAGTCACCATTTTTTAAAATATGCGTCAAAGGAATAATATTGCTGTTAAGCTTTGCACCTTTACAACGATGACCGACATCTGTGTGAATGTAATAAGCAAAATCCAGAACACTTGCACCACTTGGCAAATCAATTATTTGCCCTTTGGGCGTTAATACATAAATTCGATCCTCATAAACTTCAGCTTTAAAACGATCAATGAAGTCTCCTGCATCGGATGACTCTTCTTTCCATTCTAGCAATTGTCGCATCCAGGCAATACGTCGCTCGAACTCATCGTCCTTTTTAGTGCCTTCCTTATAACGCCAGTGTGCCGCCACACCCAATTCAGCATGATGATGCATATCATCTGTTCTGATTTGAATTTCTACCGTCCTACCTTTAGGACCAATAATGGCTGTATGTATAGATTGATACATATTATCTTTAGGGGTTGCAATATAGTCATCAAATTCACCATGTATGTGCTTCCAATAGGTATGAACAATACCTAATGCGGCATAACAATCAGATAAACTGTCAACCAATACTCTAACGGCACGCACATCAAATATTTGATGGAAATCAACTCGCTTCCTTTTCATTTTGCGCCAAATACTATAAATATGTTTTGGTCGCCCGTTGACCGTTGCATTAATATGTGACTCTGCTAACTTTTTATTTAAAACATCAATAAATTCATCGAGATATTGCTCTCTATCGACTCGTCGTTCATCAAGTAATTTGGCAACTTTTTTGTAAGTTCTTGGCTGAACATATCTAAAGGCTAAATCTTCCAATTCCCATTTTATTTGCCAAATACCCAACCTATTTGCCAAAGGAGCATAAATATCGGCTGTTTCCTGGGCAATTCTTTTTTGTTTTACCTCAGATAAAAAACCAAGTGTTCGCATGTTGTGCAACCGATCTGCTAACTTAATTAGAACAACTCTGACATCTTCAACCATCGCCAACAATAATTTTCTTAAATTTTCTGCTTGATGATCTTTTTGTGCAATAATACTGGGGTCTACTTGCTCCTGATACTCGTGAATGCGACTCATTTTTGTGACGCCATCAACCAAATGTGCAACATGATGCCCAAACGACTTTTCAATATCTTCCAGTGTCAAATCAGTATCTTCCACCACGTCATGCAATAGTGCGGCAGCCAATGTTTCATGATCCATACGCAGATCATTCAAAATATCAGTCACTGTCAATACGTGAAAGAAGTAACATTCTCCAGAAACTCGAAATTGACCATGATGAGCTTGCATAGCAGTCATACCAGCTCGTTTTATCAGGTCCATTTCATCTGAATTTCGATTATCTGAAATTGCCTCAAGCCAATTATTCCAAATTTCTTCAGGCGAGTTGTCCACAGAACTTAAATTTGATTTAACACTAACCATCAATTTTCAACATTAAAATTAAATAAGATGTGAAACCAGCCCATCTGCCAGTTTCGGTTCAAACCAGGTTGATTTAGGAGGCATTACTTGGTTGACATCAGCCACAGCCATTAACTGATCCATTGAGGTAGGAAATAATGAGAATGCAACAGCCATCTCACCACTGTCTACTCTTTTTTCTAAACCGCCTAATCCTCTAATACCCCCAACAAAATCAATCCGAGAATCTGTCCGCGGATCATTAATGTTCAATATAGGCTCAATTAAATAATTGGCTAAAAGACTCACATCCAACTGTTTAACAGGATCATCAATCGAGGGTCCATTATACTCAAGTGAATACCATTGTTTATTAAGATATAACCCAAACTTTGCATTAGCATCAGGTTTATACGGTTGACTTGATGTTTTTACTGTGAAATTTGAACTGACTTTTTCTAAAAAGGCTTCATTACTTAAGCCATTCAAATCGGTAATGACTCGATTATAATCAAGAATTTGCATTTGATTGTGAGGAAAAATAACGGATAAAAAATAATCATGGGGCTGTTCTTCAGCAGCGTTTTCTTGAGTTTTATTTTTTGCAACTCTGGAAGCTGCGGCTGATCTATGATGACCGTCTGCAATATAAATAGATTCCATTTGGTCAAATTCTGAGGTAATACTATTCAGCCATGATTCATCACTCACTTTCCACAAACTATGCTGTACACCATCATCAGCGGTGACATCCATATCAGGTTTGTTTTTTGCAATATCTGCCAAGGCATTATCAATCAATTGATTGGCTTTATACACCAAAAATACAGGACCTGTTTGTGCATTCAATACCTCAATTTGGCGCACTCGATCATCTTCTTTTTTAGGTCGAGTAAATTCATGCTTTTTTATCCTATTTACATCATATTCAGCCACTGAGGCAACGGCCATAATTCCCAACTGCTGATGCTCTCCCATGATTAATTTATAAACGTAATAGCTGGCATCTTGATCTTGTTTCAAAACCCCCTTTTCGATCATTGAACTTAAATTACTGGCACCTTTTTGATACACTGAGGCATCATACGGACTGATATCATCAGCCAAATCTATTTCAGGCTTTGAAATATGTAAAAAACTCCAGGGTTTATCTTGCGCTCTAACTTTTGCTTCCGCAGTATTTAATACATCATAAGGTGGCGCAACCACTTGGTCGTGGTACTCTGTAGTTGGTCTAAGCCCAGCAAAGGGACGAATCAATGGCATTGAAAAATTTCCTTATTTATTAACTTTTAGGTAGATAAAATAATAATATGTGTTAATACTAATATAAACAATTCATTAGCGTAAAATATTTTATTGACGTTACCAACTAAACGTACTGTAATTAAGATCATTAAATGATGAGCACAAAACTTCCTGATGACAAAACGCTGATACCTTTATTACTCACTAAGGATAAAGCAATAACCCGCCAGTTTATTACATTTCATTACCCTCAAATGCTAATGATTGCTAGAGCCATCGCAGGATCTGTTATTGCTGACGAAGTTGTACAGGAAGCCTGGGTTTCAATTTTCAAATCACTACCGAAATTTCAACAAAAATCAGCACTAAAAACCTGGATCATGAGAATTGTTGCCAATGAGGCTAAAACCAGACTAAAAAAAGAATCGCGAAGTATTTCATTAGAAGGTTTGGAAGCTGTTTCAAAATCCCCTTTTTCATTTGACCAATCAGGTAGCTGGTCGAAGCCTCCCGCTCATTGGCATCAAGAATCACCTGACGCATTAATTCATCAGGAAGAATTACATGATTGCCTGGAAAAAATATTATCTCACTTACCCGCATCACAACGCTCAACATTTATTCTGAAAGAAATCGGCAGCCACACTCTTGATGAAATTTGTAACGTTCTGGAAGTGTCTGAGTCTAATGTTAGAGTATTATTGCATCGTGCTAGAACCAAGTTACTAGCCGCCGTTGACCGTTATCAGGAGACAGGAGAATGCTAACTTGTCGAGACATCGAAAGCAAAAGCAGTGACTATATTGACAATGATTTGAATATTTGGCAAAAAATGAAATATAAATTCCATTTATTCATGTGTGTCGATTGCAGACGTTTTATTAAACATTTAAAGCTGACCATTTATACTTATAAAAACAGCCTAAACCAGCCCACACCCAAAGAAAAAATTGATCAGGTGATGGACAGAATTAAAGAGATCAATTAGGAATGGGCACGAAATAACTTCCCGTTCTTAATTCCATCTTCACTTCACTTTCAAATGATATTCAATCATAAAAGCTCAAAATAGAGTGAC
>JABHHM010000020.1 GCA_018671575.1 Methylococcales bacterium
CCTTAATTCAACTATTTTTTTAGTTTTGTTGCTATATTTAATATTAAACAAAGGAACTAGGAGGCTGACCGAAAATAGAGTTTCTGAAATTTACACCGCAACATATTGCGTTTTATTACTTGATAATACACTGTATATTGTGGTTAATTTTTAAAAGTTTGCATTCTCGGACAGCCTCCTAGAATGTCAGATATTGATGGCAATGCCAGAGACAACCATAAACTGGTATCAGCTTATAAAGAATTAGAAAGAAAACAAGAAAGATTTGAACTGGTGATCAAAGGTACTCATGAAGGCATCTGGGACTGGGATATTTATACGGCTCAATTTTATTTTTCTGAACGCTGGGCATCCATGCTCGGCTATGAAGAACATGAAATAGAACCTACGTTCCATGGCTGGGTTGATCTTATTCACCCCAATGATTTAGGTCGATTTTTGGTTATTTGGGCAGATTACATGGAAGGCATCACCAGCTTATTTAATATTGAATATCAGCTTAGAACAAAAAACAAAGGATATTTATGGATTGAAGGGCGAGGCATCAGTAGTTTAGATAAAGAGGGTCAACCCTATCGCATGGCTGGTTCACACATGGATATCAGCCAACGAAAACGAGCCGAAGCAATGCTAATTAAAGCCAAAGAAGAAGCCGAGGCTGCCTCTTATGCAAAAAGTCGCTTTGTCGCCAATATGAGTCATGAATTACGCACACCACTCAATGCAGTCATTGGTTATACCGAACTATTATTAGAAGATGCAGAAGCAGCAGGAGATGAAACAAAAGACCTAAAACGCATCAGAACTTCGGGTAAAAATTTATTACAATCGATCAACAATATATTAGAATTATCAAAAATTGATGCTGGAAAAATGGGGTTAGAACCCAAGCATTTCGATTTACAACTGTTTGCCCGACACATTGAAAGTAACGTTCACGAAATTTTAGAACACAACAATAGCATTCAATTTGAAACTGACTACCCCAGTCAAATGGAGCAACTTTATACCGATGAGGAAAGATTAAAACAATGCATTTTAAACTTGATTAATAATGCGATAAAATTCACTGAAAAAGGGATTATTTCATTTAAAATAGAACAGCAGCAATGTGCTGATCTTGATTTTTTTCTGTTTAAGATTAAAGATACAGGCATTGGCATGACATCCGCTCAAATACCACGTATATTTGATGCTTTTTCACAAATTGACAATTCAACCACCCGAAAATATGATGGCAGTGGATTAGGCTTGGCAATTAGCCGTCGCTATTGCCAAATGATGGGTGGAGATATAACCGTCACCAGCCAACTTGATCAAGGATCAGAGTTTGTCATAAGAATTCCACACCGAACACGTTAAAGTCTAAATATTTCCACACACTCCATGAAAAATTTTTATTTCCCATTTCGATATAAATTATCTGCCTTAATCTTCATGATTATTTTGGTATTACTGGCTGCCTTTTTTTATTGGGGACAAAAAGCACTGGAAGATCGTTTTTTTAATGTCATAGAACAAGATTTATTGCAAACCAAACGCATTGTTCATGATTTAATGCAACAACGATTGGAAAGATTTATTCAATATTCAAATGTTTTAGAGAATAACAATTTATTGAGAGAATTAATTACCGATAAAACTTTCGATCGACTCACCCGAGACGATATTCTGGAAGAAGAAATTTTACCAGGTTTTGAAGAATTATCGGTACTCATTCTGGTTCAACCTGACGGAAATATTCTGGCAAACAACCAATTAATACAAGAACACATTGCACACATCAAACAAACCAATTTTTTTGCCGATGCACTCAAAGGAGAATTATCTCAAGGTTATTTTTTTGTTGGCAATCAATGCATCCAAATTATTGGCAAACCCATTTATATTCTTGAAGAAATGACAGCGGTTATTTTTCTGGGCACTCGACTCACTCGTCGAGATGCAAAAAAAGTACATTCGCTCAGCGGTGCTGAACTCGCCTTCTGGAATCAACAAAACGTTTTTTTATCCACCAAATGGGGACAAACCAAACACTCATTTAAGGCATTCATCTCACAATTGGAATCAAATGCAGAACAATTAAAAAGTATGAGCTCAAGTAAAATCACCATCGATGACGAAAGATTTGTTTATACCATGGATACCTCAAATGACCATTTCGTCCCTCCCTATATTGTTGCAAAATCACTCGACAAACAATTAATTTTTGTTAACAAAATGAAGCAAGATGGCTTATTGGCGGGTCTATTTGCCATTTTAATCGGCACTATATTATCGTTAATTTTCTCTCGTAGCATTTCAAAACCGATACAGATATTACAAGAAGCCACTCAAGAAATTGAACGTGAAAATTACCAGCATAGGTTACACATTAATTCAAAGGATGAATTCACTGATCTGGCAAAATTGTTTAATCACATGCTCATTGGACTGGAAGAAAAAGAGTCACTACGAGCGGCAATGAATCGCTCTGTTTCCAAAGAAATCACCGAACAAATCATGAAAAGTCAACTCAATGTCACGGGTGAGTATCTGGAAGTTAGTTTAATTTATACCAAATTTCATGGCTTAACCCAGCGCTCCACTGAATTATCAGCTGAAAAATTACTTGCTGTAATGAATAATTATTTCACCCGACTCAGTTTTTGTGTGGATGCCCATAATGGAGTGATTGATAAGTACATCAATGATAGTATGCTGGTATTTTTTGGTGCCCCGATTCAATCACAATCACATGCCATTGATGCCTTATCAGCAGCACAATCCATGTTAGACGCGGCCAAACAATTTAATCAGGAAGCTGAACTTGAATTCCAAATACCACTGACAATTGCAGTTCATTCTGGCAATGTACTGACAGGCAATATTGGTGCTGAAAATCGCAATAATTATTCAATGATTGGCTCAATTGTTGATGATTTATTTCAATTCAATGACGAAATAAATCTTGATCAAAGCATTTGTATCTTTACTGAAGAATTGTTGTCTAATGCCAAACAACAATCTGAAAATAATTCATTACCAGCCCATCAGTTTATTAAAACAGTGGATACTGGAGACATTAATTTATATCAACTAAGGTAACACGCTCTTAAGGTTCAATATGACGTCATGCAAAACACTTGTTTTATCGCTTTTTATTTCTGTATTTTCTATCAACAGTCAAGCCAATGAATTGTTATTGTTGGGTGAAGAAAAAATCATTAAATTACTTCCAAACAATCAAGAAAAACCATTTGAAGCCAGCGGTGTCAGCCTTGTCAAACAGAAAATCATGGTGGTTTTTGACAATCGACATGACATTGCACAAATCAATAAAAATTTGTCACACGGTAAATTAATCGGCTCTCCAGATCAAAATTCAGAATTTGAAGGCATTGTTTATGATCAACAAAAGCAGTTATTTTATGTGATTGTTGAATCTATCAAAAAAGGTGATGAAAATAGCTCAGAAATGGTAACTTATAACAAGAAATTACAAGCCATCAATAGACAAGCCATCAATGTATCATTTAAAAGTCGAAACAAAGGATTTGAAGGCATTGCTTACCAATACATTAATGACCAGTTAACTCTATTTTTACTCTGTGAAGGCAATCAATGTAAAGGTGGAAAAAAGGGTAAAAAACCAGGTAAAGGTCGTGTATTGGTTTTTCAACTTAAAGACCATATTTGGCAACGCATCGCTAAAATTAAGTTACCCAAAACATTAAACTTCAAAGATTTTTCTGGCATTGATATTCAAAAAAACAAAATAGCCATTGTATCTCAGGCATCATCAGCATTGTGGGTTTCTGAAATAACCTCAAAGTTTCGCAAGAAAAAAGCCAGTTGGAAATGGAAAATTAAACAAGGCAATGTTTATTCTTTTCCGAAGAAAAAGGGTAAAACCATTTACTGTAATATCGAAGGTGTTTCCTGGAAAAATGAATCAACACTGGTTTTTGTTTCCGATAAAAAGAAGAAAAAACAAGCCAAACGATGCAAGAAAAAAGATCAGTCGGTACATTTGTTTCGATTGTTTTGATAAAATCATCTATTTTTCCATCTAACTGATAAAAACTTACTTGATTTTGGAATGGTCTTGAGTAAATATTTAATATATGGAAATTAATTAGGATTGAACAATATGCTTGATTACAAAAAATATATCACGATTGAGCCAGGCAAGCGTTCAGGAAAACCTTGTATCAGAGGGCTTAGAATAACCGTTTACGATGTCTTAAATATGCTTGCGGATGAAATGAGTTTTAAAGAAATAACCAATGATTTTCCTAAAATTACGGAACAAGACATCCTTGCTTGCTTGGCTTATGCCGCAGATAAAGAACATAAAATAATTAGATTAAGTGCATGAAATTATTATTGGATAACAATATCTCTCATAGACTTCTCAAGAAAATACAAGATATGTTTCCAAATTCAACACATGTCATGACCGAAGAATTAGATGAGTCAGAGGATTATGCCATATGGAAGTTCGCAAAAATTAATAACTATGCCATAGTTACAAAAGATTCTGACTTTAGTGAATTAAGCATTATTAATGGATTTCCACCCAAAATAATATGTTTAAGAATAGGTAATTGCAAAATTTCAGACATAGAAAAAATAATCAGGCATAACATCATTTTATTGAATGAATTTTTAATTGATTCTAAATCAGGTATAATCGAAGTACATCAGTAAAATTATAACAATGTAGATTTTTAGCCTATATTTTTTTATGCCGATCATCTTGATTGCGCTGTACCAGCTCATTAATTAATTTAAATTTATCCCGATCTAAAGCATCAAACCAATGCGCCTCTTTTTCTGATCTCAGCCAGGTGAATTGCCTTTTAGCAAGCTGTCGAGTAGCTGTTATGCCTTTTTCCGTCATTTCAGCCAAACTCAATTCACCCTTAATATATTGCCACATCTGACGATAGCCGACGGCACGCATTGAGGGGAAATCGGGCGTTAATTGATAGTTTTCTGTCAATGACCTCACTTCCTGTTCAAATCCCATTTCAATCATTTGATTAAAACGTTTGGCAATTCGCTCGTGCAACCACTGACGATCATTTGTTGCCAATACTATTTTAATGGTCTTGTACGGTAAACCTTGTTTTTGATTGTTATGTTGCAAACGGGTTAATGATTGACCTGTAATTTTATAGACTTCTAATGCACGCTGAAGACGCTGACGATCATTGGGGTGAATTCTTTTGGCAGAAACAGGGTCTATTGCCGCCAATTGTTGATGAATTTTTTGCCAACCTTCAACTTTTGCCTGAGCTTCAATGTCACTACGGATAGCCTCATTGGCTGATGGCAAATCTGTTAAACCATACTGTAAGGCATTAAAATACATCATGGTTCCACCCACCAACAAAGGTGTATTACCACGCTGACAAATTTGTTTCATCAAATCGAGTGCATCTGTGCAAAATTCTGCCACTGAATAGGGTTCGTCTGGATTTCGAATATTGATTAAATGATGGGGATATTGGGTTAATTCCTGTGGACTGGGTTTTGCAGTGCCTATATTCATATTTCGATAGACCAATGCAGAATCGACACTGATAATTTCGCAAGGAGTCTGTTGACATAACTGCATTGCCAACTCTGTTTTTCCAACGGCAGTCGGCCCCATCATTAATATCGCTGTAGCAGTCATCATTGGCCCCGCATGAATAACTTATCCAGAGTAGTCATGTCCATTTCAACCCAGGTGGGTCGTCCATGATTACACTGACCGATTCTTTCGGTTTTTTCCATTTCTCTCAATAAAGCATTCATTTCATGAATGGTTAGTTTTCTATTGGCTCGAACCGATCCGTGACAAGCCATCTGAGCCAATAATTTATTATATTCTTGCTGAATTTTCATAGAACCACCACTGATTTTTATATCGGCTAAAATATCAGTTACCAAAGCAACCACATTGGCACCAGTCAATAATGCAGGAATTTCCCTAACAACAAGATTTTCAGGGCCTAATCGACTCACATCCAAACCAATTCCATGAAAAAAATCGGCTGATTCTTCAGCCAAATTTGCTTCTTCTTTCCCCACGGGTACAGTCACAGGAATTAATAATGGTTGCCTTTTAATACCTTCAGACTCAATGGATACTTTTAATTTTTCATAAGTGATTCGTTCATGAGCCGCATGCATATCAACAATAATTAAACCTTTTTTGCTTTCTGCAAGAATATAAATGCCTTTAATTTGTGCAACGGCATAACCCAAAGGAGGAACTTCAGTCACATCGACAATGTCATCCGAAGCCACTGCTTGCGGAGTAGCCATTGTCTCAACAGGAACCGATTGGCTGGATAAATTTTCATAAAAATGCTGAGTTTCTTTAATTTCTAACGCCAGTGGTTTTTGCTGAAAAGAAGAGGCAGAATATTGTGTTGGCCTAGCTAAAGTATGTGCAGCGTTAAACGATGCTGATGATTGCTCAACAACCTCATTATTGACCTCATCGGCTGTATTGGCTTCATTTTCTGGTTTTACCGATGCGATAGCCTGATGAATTGACTGAAAAATAAAATCATGGGCTGATCGACTCTCTCTGAAACGTACTTCATGCTTTGCAGGATGTGCATTTACATCCACTTGCGCTGGATCACACTCTAAAAATAAGACATAAGCAGGATGACGACCATGATACAAAACATCATGATAAGCCTGACGAACAGCATGGGTGACTAATTTGTCACGAACCACCCGACCATTGACATAAAAAAATTGCAAATCTGCCTGACTCCGTGAAAAAGTAGGTAATGCTAACCAACCTTTCATCGTCATATTATTATGTGAGAATTCTAATGCAATGGCACTTTCAATAAAGGCCGTCCCACATAAATAAGAAACTCTTTTTTCTTTTTCTTCTTGCGTGCTTGCCACAGGTAAGGAAAATATCACTTTTTTATTGTGTTTTAATGTCCATGCAATTTCAAAATAACTCAATGCCATGCGTTTAATCACATTTTCAACATGAGTAAATTCTGTTTTTTCTCGTTTTAAAAATTTTCGCCTAGCAGGTACATTATAAAATAGCTCCCTCATTTCCAATGTTGTACCCTTTGGATGAGCAGCAGGTTGTGCTTCAAAAGACTTTTCACTACCATCTGACTCAACTTGCCAAGCATAATCATCATCTTGTTGGCGAGAGGTTAATTTTAATCGTGAAACAGAACTAATTGACGGCAATGCTTCTCCTCTAAACCCCAGACTGAGAACATTCTCAAGCTCATCCAAAGAACTGATTTTACTGGTGGCATGACGTGACAATGCCAATTTTAAATCTTCCTTAAAAATACCATGACCATTATCGGTAATTTTAATTAACTTAACACCACCTTCTTCCAATTCAATGTCTATTTTTTTTGCCTTGGCATCCACACTATTTTCAACCAATTCTTTAACCACTGACGCAGGCCTTTCAACCACTTCTCCAGCCGCTATTTGATTAATTAATTGAGTGGGTAAATTATTGATTCTTTTAGATGACATTGGCAACAAAATCCTGTTTATCCCGCAAGGGGATTAGTTTCGTTTGAGCAGACGAGCGACTCAACTCAGCTTTGACAAAAACGCATTATACACTGAATTTTTTAAAGGGGGCACGCAATAAATACCCAAATTGTGTGGACTTTTTGCTCGCCTTTGAGGCAAAAAATAAGCGTATAGTCAAACCACACAACTATTTTTACAACAAAGAAGGCGGACAAAAAGATTATTATGCCCTTTGGTACAAGCAAGTTGACTGTTTATTTGTTAGATGCCCCCTTATCACAGGATTACTGCTAGAATTAGTTTATACCAGTATAAAATAAGAATAATAAAGTGACACCAGAACAACGCTATCTTCACGATATCAATCAACAAGGTTTTATCTCTGACCCCAAACAGTTGCAGATTGTACAAAACATGCAATCACTCTACGACTGCGTGTCAAATTCTTCAACAATACCTCAAAACTGGTTTAGCCAATTATTTAACAAGCAATGTCGAACAACCAAAGGTCTTTATTTATATGGTGGTGTAGGCCGAGGAAAAACTTACTTAATTGATTTGCTTTACCACAGCTTACCGACTGACAAAAAATGTCGCGTTCATTTTCATCAATTTATGCAGACCATCCATCAAAAACTTGAACAACAAGCCAAAGTAGCAGACCCTTTAGTTGAAATCGCAAAACAAATTGCAGCAGACAACTCTATTATTTTTCTGGATGAATTTCATGTACTGGATATTACTGATGCGATGATTTTAGCAGGATTATTGGAGGCATTATTTAAGCACCAAATTCTGTTAGTCACCACCTCGAATAGCCATCCTAATGATTTATATAAAAATGGCTTACAACGAGATCGATTTTTACCTGCCATTGACTTAATCAATCAAAATACACATATCATGACACTGGATGGAGAAATTGATTATAGACGACATTTAACTCAATTGAACCATTGTTATCCGATTCATCAAGAATCAGAAATTATCATGAAAAATCATTTTAAATCTTTTGTTAACAGAAAACCAATCTATCAAAACAGCTCGATTGAAATACAAAAACGCATCATTCTAACCAAAGCTGTCGACCAAGATTGTGTCTGGTTCGATTTTAAACAAATTTGCGGAACAGCCAGATCACCAGGAGACTATATTGAACTGGCACAAAAATTTACCACTTTTTTTATCAGCAATATTCCTGTACTTTACGAAACGGAAGACGATGAAGTTCAGCGTTTTATTCGCCTGATCGATATTCTGCACGATCATCACACGCTGTTATTCATCAGTGCAGCAGGTAAACCAGAAGAATTATATCGGGGAAAACGACTTGAATTTGCATTTAAAAGAACGGCAAGTCGACTGCATGAAATGAGTAGTTTTGATTATCATCAAACAAAACCCAAACCCAGACAAAGGTAAATCATGGAAATTAAAATAGCAGTGAACAATGTAAAATGTGGTGGCTGTGTGTCAGCGATAAAAGACAAGCTATCATCTCATCAGTCCATTCAACAGATAGAAGTGGATATTCCCACAGGCATGGTAACCATTGATAGCCAGAAAGATGTGACGGAAGAAGTGAAACAGATATTGGTGGATAGTGGTTATCCACCCAAATAAACAGCAAACAAAATCAACTCATTGATTGTTGTAATTGCTTAATGGCTTTATTTTCTAACTGACGAATTCGCTCAGCCGACACTTTATAGCGTTCGGCTAATTTGGTGAGTGTCACTTTTTTCTCATTTAACCAGCGACATTCAACAATTTCACGTGATCTGTCATCTAATTGATCTAACGCATGTTTTAAGCTCATTTGCTGATTCAGTACACTATCATAACGCTCGATAAGCTGTAAGGGTTCTGCCGTTGTATCTTCCACATACTCTTCGGGACTTAACAATAAACCATCACTTTGATGATTATCTGGTTTATCAAACGTAACGTCGTTGGCACTTAAACGTGCTTCCATCTCAACCACGACTTCTGGCTTCACATTGAGTGCTTCGGCAACATTATTGATTTCTTCCTGATTAAACCAACCCAGTCTTTTTTTAGAACTTCGTAAATTAAAAAATAATTTACGTTGTGCTTTGGTGGTCGCCACTTTAACTATTTTCCAGTTACGAATAATAAACTCATGCATTTCTGCACGAATCCAATGTACTGCAAATGAAATCAAACGAACGCCCTGTTCAGGGTCAAAACGCTTAACAGCCTTCATTAAACCCACATTACCTTCCTGAATTAAATCGGGTAATGCCAAACCATAACCAGAATAACTCTTAGCAATGTGTATAACGAATCTCAAATGAGCCATGACTAATTTTTTGGCAGCTTCTAAGTCACCCTCATACTTTAATTTTTTAGCCAGCTCCTTCTCTTCATCGGCTTGTAAAATTGAGATTTTACCAGCTTCCCGAACATAAGCATCCAAACTCGAATCATTACCAGGAACTAAGTAACTCATTGATTGCGTCATTGATATACTCCAAATTAATTATAATTCTATTTTAGCACTCATTAACATAGAGTGCTAACAAATTTTAAAGTTCCATTTTTTCCCATAAAAAAAGCCGATGAATTATAAAACTCATCGGCTATCAATATTAAATCAATAATTTTTTAATTATAATTATAAATCCATTGTTTTTGAAACAGTCAAAACAACTCGACTATCACAAAGTCTACCTTCAGCATCGCCACACAAAGCACCAACACCTTTATCACCTTTACTCATACCATTACCATGAGCAGACACAGTCCAATCCAACTTAGCGATTTCTTTTGAAATACTGACACTGTAATCTATATTATCTTTCCAAGAGTTTACGCCATCACTTGCACCATGCCATAACCATTTACCAACATGTAATGCCAAACCAATATCTTTCATTGGCTCAAATTCTGCATTCAATTCAATATACTCATATTCCCAGTTAGGCTTGGTTGAGCTTAAATCATCATTAATAGACTTATCCGCATGCCATATTTCAAGATCAACAGGACCAAAACCCACACCGATTAATATTTCATTAATATTTGCTGCACTATTTCTAGCATAATTATAATGATACAAACCACCATGAAGGCGTAAAGCACCCATTTTCGTATAGTATCCAGCAAAGATATCTAATTCACTACCATTACCTCCTGACAAACTAGAAGCCCATGTACCAGCATAAAAACCACTATCATGAGTCCAATCAAAACCACCCTGAATAGCAAAACTTTCA
>JABHHM010000139.1 GCA_018671575.1 Methylococcales bacterium
TAGAAACAATTAATGAATTCATTGAAACACCCATTCTTGATAATTATGTCGTGATCATGGCAGGAGGTTTAGGCACTCGCTTAAAACCACTGACAAACCATTGCCCTAAACCACTGTTAAAAATTGGTGAAAAACCTTTACTGGAAATCATCATCGACAACTTTATTGAATATGGACTTCACAACTTTTTTTTATCGGTCAACTATAAATCTCATATGATTAAGGATTATTTTGGTGATGGTAGTCAATGGAATATCAATATTCGTTATTTGGAAGAAGACAGTCCTCTAGGAACAGCGGGAGCACTTAGCTTATTACCAGAAATTCCTACAGAACCTTTGATGGTGATGAATGGTGATATTATGACGCAAGTCAATTTCCAGCAATTTTTGGAATTTCATCTTTCACATGCCGATAAAGCAACAATGGGTGTCAGAAAATATCAAAATATCATTCCCTATGGTGTTGTAAAATCTGAAGGGCAACAGCTATTATCTATTCAAGAAAAACCCGTACAAAATCACTTTGTTAATGCTGGCGTTTATATGTTAAACCCAGAAGTTATAGATATGATACCTGCCAAATCTTATTACGATATGCCAACTTTATTTCAAATGCTATTGAATAAAAAAGAAAATGTGAATGTTTTTCCCATTCATGAGTATTGGCTAGATATTGGACGTATTGATGATTTTGAACGAGCACATCAAGATTACCCTAAAATATTTTTATAACAATGGAAGTGAAAAATGCAGTTAATTGCTGAAACCGCTTGGCATCATGAAGGTGATTTTGACTTTATGTGGCGTTTGGTTAATGAATTATGCGAACATTCAAAAACAGATATCATAAAATGCCATGTCACTCTGAACTTTGATGAATACATGCATCCTGACCATGAAATATATGGAATGTTGAAATCATGGTTGTTTACTGCGTTGCAATGGGAAAAAATCATCAATTTGATTCAATCAAGCAACAAACAATTGATGTTATTAGTGAATGATACAGACGCAGTTGAATTTGCCGCCCAATACGCACCACCGCTGGTTGAACTTCATTCTATTTGTTTGAATAACCCTTTCATTTTAAATCACTTAAACAAACACATAACAGATAAATCAACCATCGTTTTTGGTGTTGGTGGATGTGAAATTTCAGAGATTGATTCCGCCATCAAAACATTAAACACTGACAAACTCTTATTGATGTTTGGTTTTCAAAATTTTCCCACAAAATATGAAAACATTAATCTATCAAAAATTCGAAAATTAATGAAATTATTTGATCACTGCAAATTTGGTTATGCCGACCATTGTGCTTGGAATGAACCCAACAATGAATTGGTGACATTATTCTGCGCCTCCAATGGAATGGATTATGTTGAAAAGCATGTCACCACTCATTATGGTGAAGAACGCACAGATTATAGCAGTGCTATTTCAATTGAGATGTTGAACCAGTTAGCGGATAAAATCAAAGTATTAGAACAATTAGAAGGTTCAGGTCGTTTGGGTTTAAATGAGGGAGAAAAAGCGTATTCTGTTTATGGACCATTAAAAATGGCGGCTATTACAAAACGCAACTTAAATAAAGGCGATTGTTTTGAATTGAATCACATCGATTTTAAAAGAACAGGACAAATTTCTGATTTATCGCAACTTGATGTACTTGATCATATCGGCAAAAACCTTATCTGTGACATTCAATCAAATCAAGTTTTAATGAATCGGCATTTTCAATCTGACAAAGGAAAATGTAAATGAAAATAGGCTTTTTAATTACAGTAAGATTAAAGTCAAGCAGATTGAAATTGAAAGTTTTACAACCTTTAAACGGCTTCAGCGTGATTGAACGAGTCATTCAACGAGCAAAACAAGTGATTGAGTGTAGTGATGTGGTTTTGTGTACATCCCAAAACAATCAAGACTTACCATTAATAAGAATTGCACAAAAACATGCTGTGTATTATTACAACGGATCATCAGAAGATGTGTTACAACGATTATTAGAAGCCTGTGAATTGTTTGATTTTGATTATTTTATTGGTATGACGGCCGATAATCCTTTATTTTCAATTTATCATGCCCAATTACTCTCTGATAAAATTCGTGCAGACAATTCAATTGACTATATTTACACCACGGGAATGCCTATCGGTGTCAATATTTACGCCATTAAAACCAAGGCATTAAAAACTGTTTGCAAGATCAAAAAAGAAATTGATACCGAAATATGGGGTTATTTACTGAATCGACCAGAGATTTTTAATGTTGAAGAATTAAAGGTTGAACCACATTATGAATTTAATCAATTGCCTCGACTAACCCTCGACGAAATAGATGATTACAAATTATTTAAAGCAATTTATAACGAATTTGATAAAGATGAAATCATTGACCTACTAGATGTTTATACCTTACTATCTAATAACCCAACCTACTTAGAACTCAATCAGTCTGTTCAACAAGCTGATTTAGATGACGCTATAAAACAACGAATCAATCATTTTTATAAGGCAAATATAGACAAAATTTTAGCCATTAAAAAAGACATATACCACGACTAAACACTGCTTACTTTTTCAAAAACTTGATGCATTCATCATAAGATATCTTAGGATGTATATTCAACTGACTTTCAGGATTAACATTGTAAATTAATGGTCTTGGTACGTTATGTAATACACAAAATGCCTCAACATTGGTTTGCCAAATATCGTTAAATTGCACTGTATCACCTGCCAATGCGATATTCGTTTGATTTTTTGATTTTTCGGGTAACTTATAAGTAAAGTCTTCTGTCGTTGACTTGAAATGAGTCTGCTCTGACTGATACCCATTTGGCAAAAAACCATCCCCCCCGAAAATAAATATTCTTTTCGGTTTTGCCAAACAAGCAAAGGGGATCATCATTGACAACACATTACCACCCAACAAATTACAGGGATCGACAGGCGATGCAGGACTACCAATATCATTGGTAAAATAAATGATTTGATCACCAAACTTATTTTCCATCTCAGCACGACATAAATTTGGTTTTTTTAATGCATTCATCGCTTCGATTGAGGTAATCAAAACATTCTTTTCTGATTGTTGTAAATAATCAATTAGCATGGATGCCATATTATTCATAAATTGTGCCACGGTCACCATAATAACGTGATGATGCGTATTTAATGGTTGTACAATGTTAGTCTCCGTAATTCGAAAACGCTCCATTCCCCAATAGCAAAGGTCAATTAATTTGAATTGATCAAGTTTTTCTTCAAATTGGTAAAGTGATGGACCATGAGCCAGTATCGCAATATCCCTATGAGCGGTGATGTCAGCTAATTGATTGATCTTTATTTCAGTGTCATGCCTATAACGATCAATATCATAATTTATGGAGGCTTGTTTATTTGATAACTGACTAAATGTTGAGCGTGCTGTTTCAAAGTCATTTGAAACAATTTGTAGATGACCTTTCATGGCCTGGCTTCTAACCGCTTGCACCTGATCATTTTGCACTAAAAATTGCTTTGTGTTGTCATCCGATAGTTTAATTGCCTCATTGATCAATCTCTTTGCATTTTGATGACTGCCTAATTTTTGCTCTACTAACGCATAACCTAAACGTCCTGATAAACCCAACCTTTTGGCATTAAGTTCTTCTAATGATTGATAATAATTAGATGATTTTTTAAAATATAATCGCCTAGCGCAAAGCTTTGCAAGCTGCCTAGTTAAAACAAAATCATTTAGATAAACGGTCAATCCATGCTCAACAATTTCAATTCCTTTATCGCAAAAAAAAGGAATAATGAGACATAGTATTGAGAATTGTTGAATCAGCTGAAAATTATCAGGCTCACTAACGAATACTTCTTGAAAAATTTCAAATGCATCGTATACATTACCTTGATTTAGTAACAATTGTGACTTCTGTACAATCGCTTGACTATTACTGGGTTCTAACTGTAGGGCTTTATTGATCAGAGACAATGAAAGTTCATTGTTATTCTTATGTTTAATGGATAAATTAATGAAAATTGAAGCCATTAATTGATGATTCACTATCAATGTTTCACACAATAAAGACATACTCTATTCCTAAATATTAGAAGAAAGTGATTACGTTTACTGACTGAATTTCGCAATAAAAATTAAGTTCCCCGCTTTGTGGCTAGAAACTAAATACTTTTCTAGCATTTCATCAAACATAGGGTCATTAAGGCATTGTTGAAAAAAGTTTCCAATATTCTGAATCGGTGCTTGTTTATTTTTAATTAAATTTTTGACAAATGAAATGTCTATTGATGCGTTGAGACTATGCTGCTCTATTACATTAAAACCATTTTTATTTAATAACAAATGGGCAGACTTTGTATTGAATAAGTTTAAATGTGTCGGAGGTGTTAATTGTGGATGATTTGTGCCTGCAATTGACCATAAAAAACTTTGGGTATTTGGAGTAGAAAAGGCAATGATTCCATTGGGATTAAGTAACCTTTTAATTTTACCCAACAAACCATCAACATCAATGATATGTTCAATCGTATCCCAGAGAGTAATGATATCAAACTTATTATTCGATGATTCATCTAAGTTCATAAAATCATCACAGATGATATTGATTGATTGATCTGGATTTTTTTTTCTTAATTGCTCGCATGAATCTCGGCTAATATCACAACAAGTAATGTGATAACGACTGTTACGCTTCTCCAATGCGTCGATAAAAACACCCACGGCTGAACCTATATCCAATAACTTTCCATCTTTTTTTAACCGACAAAGCAAATCAACTCGCGGTAAAAATATTTCAACTCGTTTATCGAATGTCTCTAAAAAAATTTCATTTTCAAGTTTTTTTATTTCTCCGTTATAACACCGATTAAGCTGTTCATAAGTTGGATAGGGATTACAAAAAATATGCTCACAATCATTACATGAAAACAAATCAAATCCATTGATGTTGGTAAAAAAGTCAATCTGTCCATTACAGATTGGACATTGAGACAATAGTCTATTGTTGTTTTCCATTCGAGCAACATCATTGATGACTTTTTTAATCAATGTACGAATTTGTTCCGTTTTTTTCACAGGATGTACATCATTGACTCTAATTTTCAATGCAATATTCTCCTTTTAATTCGTACATTCAGGATGTTATTTCGTACCATTACCTTAGCCACCAACACATTCTTGAGCAGCTAAATAGATAAACAGCCTTCTTTTTAATGGACTGGCATTCGATGAATCATCAATCAAATTTTGTAACGAGGTAATATCAAAATAATCACTGTCAAAATAATTGGCAATTTTTGTACTGTCAATTTTACTGAATAATTCTTTTGAAAAAACTGAGTTATACAATAATTCATGATTGATATTAACGTTTTTATGCTCATCATCTTCATGTACGTAGGCATGAAATTTTGAATCGGATAAGATGTTATGAGGAAATTTAATCTGAGTATGAGCAAAGTTTTTCAGCGGATACTTGGTGTGACTCCAACTATCGACTCCACGCCCCCAAGATTCGGGCATTTGTGCTACAAAATTCATTAAACTGTTGTCTAAAAATGGCGTAGCAGGCTGTATTTTAGATTTATCCAATCCATAAAGCACCGATTTTTGATCACCGCCTTGTAAGTAAAAGTGTCGATAAAGCTCTAATAAAATAAAGTAAATATTTTCACTATTGAGTGAGTGTGCTAATTTTTCGATATAATGTTCATTGATAAAGTTTTCAAATTCTTCAATGGACTGTTTCTTCATATATTGATAAATACCAGGTCGACTGAATGGAACAGCTTTGCCTAATTTTCCGTAAATAAATGACAATAAATATTTATTATATTTGTTGGTTTCATCCGTTTCAAATAAGTCATCCTTTTTCGCATTAAAATGCCAATTAAACATTTTGAAAATATAGTCTGAGGAATAACTTTGATCGCTGATGGTTTTTAAAAATGATGGCCCGTATAAATAAGTGACCATTTTGTCCATAAACTCCCTAAAGACATAACTATTTTGCATGATCGTTACATATTGTGAGTTCCCAAAATTAAAAATAGAATCGGAAAATGAACTATTGAAACAAGCAGCCCCCTCTACTCCATCTCGATTGATAATGTTATACATCAAAGGACGCCAGAGCATGTGTGTTTCAAACATTTGATGTTCAACCATCTTTGATACATTTGTATACCAGTTATCAATCAAAGATGAATCTGAAAAGTCATAATCAACAGTAGACAATGGCACATTGTAAAATGAAGATATTTTTTCAGCTTTTTCTACTTCGTACTTATTAAAATGCAAACCATCTACTAATTTGATTGAAGTGGTAATTGCATGAATATCTTGACTATCATGATGACATAAAGCACCAAGTAGCGTTGTAGAATCCCAACCACCAGATATTTCAACCCAATTTGATGATTTTGATCTTCTAGACAAAAGACTGTCAGTAAAAACCGTATTAAAAGTATCCAATGATAATGCTTCATTTATTTTAACAATTTTTAATGCCAATTTTTCTTTTTTCAAGCCCTGACCGCTGAGTGTTAAGAACTCATCCGAAGCCAACCTAAATATATTTTTGAACTGTGTGTGCCGATCAGGGCAATAGCCTTCCGCAAGCACACAAGCCAGACTATTATTATTTGTCTCTCGCTTGGTTTCAAAATCATGATACGAGTCAGAAACCAAATAGCTCGTCGCATCTTTACAATAAAAAATATCATATGAAACACCCTGACTTCTAAAAATTCTAATCGTATTTTCTTGATTATAATTAATTGCAATGGCATAAAGACCTTCAATTTTAGCCAAAAACTCTTCAATGGATATACTGAGTAAATTTTTTAACTCTCTCATCACTTCTACTGGACTGAGTTCATTACAATATTTTTGATCAATACGATAAATTTCCCCCTCTAACACAACACTGTGGTCTTTTGTTTTAATAACGATGGTCGACTGATCACTTTGAATTGAAAAACATGAATTCTTAAATGTAATATTTTTCACACCGTCTTTGTTTGCAAATACTTTCATCGATATTCTCCAGTCACTGTTAAATTACATTCAATTTTAAATTCATTGTCTTCAAACTAATATTTATTAGTGCATAATTCATCTACATAGTCTGTTTCCTGCCAAATATTTTCCAATGAAAAAGCATAAAGTTTGTAATAATTCAAATCATTGAAAAGTTCAAAATATTGTCGATAGTCATTGATTAGCTGGTTATGGGCTGTCAATAAAATAATGGCGTTATAACGTTTTTGGTAAATCAAATGGTCAGCAATCGTATGATACTGAAAACGTCCAGAGGGGATTTCAAACACATGATTGACCCTATCTTTTAGGCTTGTTTTCATGTCTTTTTGAATTACTACATCAATATTATGAACATCAGCCAATGACGTTAATAACTGAACAATATAGTTTGCTAATACTATTTTTGAAGAGCGAATGATCAAAACATTTTGGCACGAGATATTTTCTAAATGTCTCTCATCCGTTAAACTATTTAATTTCCCAAACCAAGTTTTATTGCTTGAAAGAGAATGACAATAATGCCAAATTTTTTTGAATTCATTAACATTTGAGAGATTGTCCTGACTCAATGTATAAAAATATTCCAAATATTGATGCTTAAAAACATTGAATGCCGAATCTGCAATGGTACTTTCACACACCGATAATCGAACCATAAAATCAGCAATATAAGGCATCAATTTTTCAGGATAATGGTCTTTATAAAATCTAACCAATCGAGTCACATTATTGGCTGAATATTCAACAATAGATAAATACCAGTATTCTGCCAACTCATAATTACCTTGGTCTTCAAATAAACTGGCAATACGATGACAATGACTACCAGGTAATTTCTTTGTTTTAGACAATTGATGCAATGCCATGGGGTCTTTTGTACGAATTAATTCATCAAACTCATCATCCCTCTCAGTCACCTTTTCGATTGGATTACCAATCGAATACGTTATGTCTATGTTTGTACGTTGCCTTTTTTTAAGAAAATAATTGAGAGCATCTTGATAAAGGTTTAAGTCATTTTGATTACGCTCATTAAAATCAAACTCTAATGATGCTGGTAATTCAATCTGTTTAAGTGGTGACTGATTTATGCTTGTCATGGTTAAGTGACTTAACCCGTAACAAGTCGCTAGCTGTTTTAGAGAATCATCAAAATATTCTACAATGCCAAAACTGTCATATTTTTCGAATAAACGCTCTTTAGCTGATTGTAGCCTCCCTAAACCTAAGTGCTGACACATTGGATTGTGTTGATAACTCAAAAGATATTCTTCTATCGGAATATCTTCAATTTGATGAATCGCTTTATAATAGGTATAAGTTGAAACGAATAACTTGAAAGGATGCCTTAAAAAAGTAAAATAATTGATTTTATTGTGAACGTCTAATAACTCATGTATTCCCCAAGTTTGATGCCCACTGATAAACAATGATTGTTTTTTATTTAATTGATACCATGATTTGAATTCCAGCCAATCAGTCACTGTACATAACGAAAAATAGTGCTGATAGTTTTCTCTAAAAATTAATTGAACACTACTACCAGCACATTTAGGAATGTGGTCAAAGATCAATACATTGTCTTTGTGAGTTTTATTAACAATTGTCACGATTTTAACTACTTAAAATTCAAATATTGATCTATTCTTCCCAATATTTTATTTTTTAATGTTGGAATTTTAATATAATAAATAAAAATATTATTACGTTCTCCATTGTCATAGGGGTAACGCCAACTGTGATGTAGTTTTGGATCAAATAAAGCAATGTCACCTGCATTAGCAACAAATTCAGTACACAACTCAGGTGTCGTAAATTCATCTTCAAAATGATTACTTTCCTGTGTCTTTATACCTTGTAGTGCATACATTTTGTGATAACGTGCTTTTTGTTTTGCTGAGAAATTTTTATGTGTTCCTTTTATAAACTTAAAAGGACCATCATTAATGTCCATGTCATTAAGAATTAGTTGAGCTTTAAAATGGTCAGCCAAGTTATCAATATGCCACCAGTCATTATCTCTAAACATTAATGGTGGCGATATCTTTTCCATCATCACATCCTGTGGCTTAGTTAAACCTCCCGTATAATCACCCACAATATGATTCAAACGTTCATGGTTAAATAAAGCTTTAATACAATCAGGAGCTAATTCTTCTTTTCTATATGAGATTTGAACCCTAGCATCATAAGGTGACCCAATATTGATACTTTTACCGTCAACTTCAGGCCCAACATAATAACGATGATGTTCGTAGTTTTGCTTTATTTCATCGGTTATATGCTCAGTAGCTAAAGCAGTCTGCTTTTCTAATTCATTTCGTAAACTTTTCACTGTTTCAGCATCAATAAAGTTTTTTAGAACGATAACACCATCTTTATTTAAGGTATTTTGTATTTCTGAATCACCCATATTTCGATAGCCCGAACCATACTGACTCAAATAATCCCAAAAGCCCCAAAACAAATCAGGATAAGATTGCAATAACATTTTCACTTCAATCCCTCTACCGTACTCATGCAACAAAGTGTTTGAAAATTTAAAATCATTCTGCTGAACTTGCTCAACAGCTTCAATTAATAGCTTCAATATTTTACCTTCATTGGCTTTTGGGTTTTGTTTTAATTGATCAAATTCTTTAAACATCAAAATTACTCCTATAGCGTAAGATAAATGATTTTAGATTTATCGATGGATAGATTTTCAGTCAGTGTCGAATAACATTTTTTCTCATGACCTAAATCGGTAATTAAAATCACATCAAAATTTATTGTCTGTAATTTTTCAATGGCAACAATCTCTTTATCTAATAAACTTCCTGAGACAGTATTCACCAATGTTACTTTCTTAAAATGATGTATTTTTACAATTAATCTCATTAAGTTTGATTGCCCAAATAACACAACATGCTCATGTTTTTCTGACAAATAGTTTAATACGTCATAAAGCCCATTGATTTGAGCGAACAAATAATTATTCCCATACTGACTCACTGAATGACTGATGACTTGAATATGCGACCCCATATTTTCCAGCGGTTCATCCAATGCCAAATGCTTTATATTCTTAGCTGGAAATTGAACATTACTTCGCTGAAAATCTCGGCGAATCATCTCTTCTAATCCCAATGCTGTAATTAATAATACCGTATCATTTGTCACTTCAATTTCTTCGACTCTTAACACGGGAATGCTTTCAAAAGTCTTTAAGTGTAAATCTCCAAGAATCATTTGTGATTTATTGCCAATAGCAAAAATCATCTGAATCAATTTTTTATGAGATAAACCATACAGCGCAACTTTTCGATAATGCTTAAATAGATAATGAATGGTTTCAAACAGGTGATCAATTTGTTGTTTGAAATATTCATTATTTACAATCTCATTTTTTTCTTGATGATGATAAGCATAGGTATTGATAAATGGCTTTGCTTCAAGTTTAAGATGATTGTTAATATTTTTAAATAATGCACGACTTATTTTTACTGACCCGCTGTGCGCGTAATGCATATCATCAAAATGATCTAGTTGAGTTAATCCAAATTCATTGTCGTAAAAACTACCTATGACAACAGAATCACCGATGATGCGATTAAAGTTTTCAATCAATGAATCATCAAATTCAGTCATTTCGTCTTGGTACCTCTGCACCCACTGATATGTGGGTGTGAGTAAAAATATCAGTTTTGTACCATTTTTTGCCATTTCATCTTTGAGTTTTTTATAATATTTTAAGCTGAATTTTGACACTGGAAATAAGTCTAATGGCTCACAAATATACTTTCGTAATGTGTTTTTTTGAGTGGGTTTAAAGTCAGCGTGCAACCCAGGTTTGTAACCTACTTTTTTCGGGTCTCTTGCCCCATCATAATTCAAACTATTTAGAAATAATTTAAACGGTAAAAAATAAGGCCACTTAAAGTTTTTATGATATTTTTCAAGAAAATTTACATGGTATTTTTTTAAATAATTTATCTGTTTCAAACCCAGTAAAATAACTTCGTATTTAAAATATGTATAAAATTTTTCGCTCATCATATGAGGGTTGATGGTGATATATGCAACATCCAAATGGTTAAATTTATGCTGATTTTTTTTATAAGTCACATACATTTCATAAGGGCTCGCCGAACTCTCACTAATATTAACAACTTCACTTTCTTGATATTGAGAATTTAAGAGATGAATCTCTTGAGGAATAATGTGCTCTTTAGCCGTACTGCTCCCCATGATTAAAACCTTGGGTTTATTATTTATCCAATAAGCATTGTCGTATAATTTTGATAATAAGTTTAATTTATAAAAAGGCGTAAATCGAAATAAGATAAATTGAGCAATGAAAGCAATAATAATTGCCATAACCAAAGTTTCTGTCATTATTTCAACTCCTATCCTGCCTACCAAATAATTTCAGGCACACGTCAGTGTGTAAGTATTGATACAAATATAATAACGGTATTTCTCGCCAAAACTGTAGTAAAAAACAAAAAAACATGGTTTATTTGCCTATTCAAAAAAATGAGTGGTTCATTTTTGGCTCTGGAAGTTTTCCCATGCTATGAAATAAGTCAATTTTAAGTACGGTTGTCAAAGACTCTGTCATGGGTTCATCAACCAATTAAAACTTTATTTGGATGCATTGAAGAAAAAACACATATTGAATGTGCTGGAAAGGTATGTTCTTATCAGGATTTAGTTGCGGCTATGTTTTTCTGGGGTATCTTCGCGTTAACTCTTAATTCACATTATAATAAAAAAACAAATCAATGCAGTTTATTTTTGATGTTTTCTAAGAATATGATGATATTTATATCGTAAAATAATAAGCCACAAATATTTACATCGGTAAAATCCTAGCCTACCATTTGGATATGACCGATATAAATAGAAATGATCTTAAAAAAATTAACCGACTGTTGTCAATATTTCCTGCTGTATTAATTCTTGGGGTCAGGCAATGCGGTAAAACAACACTGGCAAAACAAGCCCGTTATCAATGGAAATACTTTGATCTGGAGACTGTCTCTGATTTTGAGTTTATCACCCATGACCTTGACTTCTTTTTTCAAGAGTATTCCACCGACATTATTATTGATGAAGCTCA
>JABHHM010000420.1 GCA_018671575.1 Methylococcales bacterium
AAACTTTTAAAAATTAACCACAATATACAGTGTATTATCAAGTAATAAAACGCAATATGTTGCGGTGTAAATTTCACAAACTCTATTTTCGGACAACCTCCTAGGAGGTTGTCCGAGAATGCAGATTTTCTCCAAAACAAGGCAAAATTTGACTAAAAATGCTCATTTACTCGAGCTATCAACTGTTTGAGTAACGAAGTTTGTGGGCAAAAGGTCGAGAAATGTAAAGGTTAATTTTGAATCGTTCCGTAGGCAACTCGCAACAAATAAACTTGACACGTTGCATAAGATTCGAAAAATCTTATTCTAATCTTTTGTTCGTCTTCTTTGCTACAAAAATAGTTATGTAGAACGACTACACGCCTATTTTTTCGCCTCAAAGTCGAACAAAAATTGGATATTTATTTATTTTTCTTCCCCCTTATTGAAAGAATGAAAAATTACTGTAAAGACATATTTTATGTCCATTTCTAAGTGACTATAAAGTTGCATTCTATTGTTGTACTGTAGGTTGAATTAAATTTATGCGGCACGCAGTCCTGCTTATTGATGCAATAATCAGCCATTTCTTTATCACTGGACAATACATGACCGAGTAACCAATGTTTTAATGAGTGTACCGTGCCACAATCTAAAATAGTTTGCGATGTTCGGGCATCTTTTATCATCAGGATTGTTTCGGCAACTAACATACTGTGTTCTCTTGTATGTTGAATTCTTTTGGGGTAATTCATTTCCAGCATAAAATACTCTTCATTTCTAAAATGTTCTTTAGAATGTTCCAGTAATTTTTCCAGTATTTGGATGATGTTTTCCTGGGAAGATTGCTCGTTAATAGATTGAGCTGCTTGGTTTATCAGGTCATACAAATCTTTGTGTTCATCATCCAATGATTTAACGCCAATCTCCCATTTTTTATGCCATTCAAATTCAATACTCATGACGGTTGCCCCGATCAATAATTTAAATACTAATATTAGTCTAGTTCTAAATAATGAAAATGTCATTGATCTGGGTTATATAACCTTTGATAACTAGGGTTATTGGTTTGTGCTTAATACCGCTTGTGCCGCTGCTAGTCTGGCAATGGGGACTCTAGGTGCGGAACAAGAAACATAGTCCAGCCCAATTTGGTGACAAAAATGAATAGACTCAGGATGTCCTCCTTGCTCACCACAGATACCTACTTTAATATCAGGACGAGTTTGTTTTCCCCATTCAAGAGTCATTTCCATTAGTTTTCCAACGCCTTGGGTATCCAATACTTCAAAAGGATTGTTTTGAAGTATCTTGTTATCAATATATAACGGTAAAAATTTATTTTCTGCATCTTCCCTGGAAAAGGAAAAAGTTGCTTGGGTTAGGTCATTGGTTCCAAAAGAGAAAAATTCGGCAGTTTTTGCAAGATCGTAAGCACACATACAAGCTCTGACTGCTTCAATCATGCTACCGAATTTATAATTAAGTGTTACTTTGTATTGTTTTTCAACTTGATTTTGGAGTTGATCAACCCATTGTTTGACGGTAATTAATTCTTCAGCAGTACAAACTTGGGGTATCATGATTTCAGGAAAAATATTAATGTCTTGTTGGATGCATTCGGCTGCTACTTCAAAAATAGCCTGAATTTGCATCTTGTAAATTTCAGGATAGGTGATTCCAAGGCGTACACCACGATGACCTAACATTGGGTTGACTTCAAATAGCTCTCTGACTGTTTTTAAAATCAACTGTTTTTTTGCAATGGCTTCTTCAATAAGAGACTCACCTTCTTCATCAAAAGGGGCTTTCATGGTTTTAAAGTGGTTGGTAGATTTTAAATAGCTACGTGAAGCATAAAGCTTGTTGACACCCTTAATGGTGATTTGAAGTTGTTGGAGTTCTTCAATATCGTTAACCAATTGTTGTTCAGTGGGTAAAAACTCATGTATGGGAGGGTCTAACAGTCTAATGGTGACGGTTTTATTATTCATGATATTGAATAAAACTTTGAAATCTTGTTTTTGAATGGGCAATAGGTTGTCTAGTGCATTTTGTCGGTCTTTTTTATT
>JABHHM010000018.1 GCA_018671575.1 Methylococcales bacterium
CAATTATGTATTGACCTGTTACCCGCTTATTGCTTGGGTCTATATTGGGGTCAATACATGCTGTTTAGAGTGTTTTTTTCGACAATTTGTATGTATTCCTAAATGAAATGTCAAGGAACATGACCTCAAATTACTGTGAAATAACGGGAGTATGATTCAATGAGTAAAACTAAAATTATTGTACTTGATGATGACCCAACTGGCTCGCAGACGGTTCATAGCTGTCTGTTGTTGACTCGCTGGGATGTAGAGACATTAAAGCAGGGCTTGATAGATACTGCCCCACTGTTTTTTGTATTAACAAATACAAGAGGAATGAGCGCAACAGATGCGGCTAATTTAACACGTGAAGTTTGTGTGAATGTGCGTGAGGCGTTGAAGCAATTGGCGAATAATGGTCAACCCATTAATCCTATATTAGTGAGTCGGTCTGATTCAACTTTGCGTGGTCATTACCCAGTGGAAACAGATATCATTGCAGAGGAGTTAGGCCCATTTGATGCACATTTTATGGTGCCTGCTTTTTTTGAAGGTGGGCGTGTTACCATTGAAAGCGTTCACTATTTGTTGATAGATGATCAATTGGTGCCAGTCCATGAAACAGAGTTTGCTAACGATTCGGTTTTTGCTTATTCACATAGCTATTTACCTGATTATGTTGAAGAAAAAACGTCAGGACATATCATTTCTTCGGATGTTGAATGCTTTAACTTACAAAATGTGCGTGGTGACTCATTGTCCCGATTATTGTCGTTGAAGTCTAACCAATGTTGTGTAGTGGATGGTGAAGTACAAGCTGATCTTGATCATTTTTGTGGTCAATTGATGCAAGCGGCAAGAGAAGGTAAGCGTTTTTTGTTTCGAAGTGCTGCTAGTTTGTTAACCGCGTTGGCACAATTACCTGAACAACCAGTGGCATCAGAAAAAATGCGTGAATATGTCAGGGGGGAAGAGGCGGGCGCCGTGATTGTCGGTTCTCACGTTGCTAAGACGACAAATCAATTAAATCATTTATTACGGCAACCAGGGGTCTACGGTATTGAAATAGACGTCGAAAAAATTATTGAATATCGTGATGAGTTACTGACAAAGACAATGGCCAGTGTAGAAGATTGCCATGCAAAAAAACAAACGCCAGTCATCTATACGAGTCGAACTGAATTACAGTTCGAGGATCAGCAAGCCCGACTCGCCTTTGGTGAAGATGTATCTGCATTTTTGATGGATATAGTTAGAAAATTGCCTGTGACAACAGGTTTTTTAATTAGTAAAGGTGGTATTACGTCGAATGATGTGCTGAGTGACGGTCTTCGCTTACCGACTTCGCGCGTGGTCGGGCAAATACTTGCTGGTTGTTCAGTGGTTCGTTGTCCACAAAATCATTCACGTTTCCCTCAAATGCCAGTTGTTATTTTTCCAGGTAATGTGGGAGATGATCAAGCGATGGCTACAGTGTATCAGAGATTGAGACCGATGAATGGGTAATGCATTTATTTTAATGCCAAATAAGTGGTGTCATGTCCGAGCGTCCCCGACACTTTTATTGTGAAATTTGAGCCGTTTTTTAAAAAAGCTGCTCAATTTTGACAAAAAACTTGTGATTTAAATCTGAAAATTACCTGTTTTATGAAAATCAGATCAAATTTTCCGCTGAAACATAGTAATCTGAATCAACAAACACAGCTATACACGGACAGTCTGATTGCTGTCCTGGTCCTTAAAAATTTAGTCTAAGAACCTGTCTATATTTATAATTTTATGTGAAATATGTTGCTGTAACCTGTTAAAAACTATTATTTATCAATGTTTCTAACAGATAATATGAAAAAAAATCCTGCGCAATATTGGGTATTTATTTGGACGATTCAAAATTAACCCTTACATTTACTCGAGCTTTTTTCCACAGGCTTCGTTACTCAAACAGTTGCATAAGTAGGTGACCATAATTATACAAGGAACGGAATGAAAAATTTCACAGTATCGGTACTGCATTTTTTATTAATAAAAAAGAATTGATGTCAGCGGCTCACGTTTTTAAGCTAGAAGAGTTTTCTCTTTATCATCAAAATATGTTTATTCGTGATGCCAAAGGAGAAATATTTAAAATTAGCCGTGTAAATAAATATTCCAGTTTAAGAGATATGATCATTTTTGAGCTTGAAAGCTACCCTAAAAAAGTATATCCCTTGCGTTTTTCAAATGAAATTGCCATTGGATATGAGGCAAAAGTTATTGATTGGCTAGAATATTTTTCTTTAGACAAAAGTTTGTTACCGAGATCTTTTAAAAACAGTGAAATGAAAATGGACAATGATCAATTTGAATTCAATTTTGACAACTTTAAACTTTCATTGTCCAACAATAAAATAAACAATCAATCCAACATCCATTTTCATTTTGGTTACTCAAATAAGCACTTAATTGACGAGGATTTATTGCTATTTGAATTGTTTCCCAATAAAGCGGTTAAATCACACTTTAGAATCGAGAAAAACTTATCGCCGAGTGAATTCAGTACGGATAAATACAAGAATAAATGGAATGAAATTGAGAACCTTAGGGGAGATTATTCAGGAAAATTAATCAAAAAAGAGGGAACTTTTATGATTAAAAAAGTGATTGAGCAGACAAAAAAAGAAATTGCTACGGAATTGAATCAAATTTATGTGGTTGGTTGTATACACAATACAATGAATGAGAATATTGAATCAAATTGTAATCATTTTTCGAAAGGTGTTACTTTTTATTGAAGTTATTTCGTTTCAAACGATTGATCAAAAATCTGGCAGGGTGAATCGAATGACGGATACTCTGTTCTGCAATATTGGATCGATTGGTAATAAGGCTGGCTAATATTTCAGCTGAGTAGTAAGCAGATATCAGGCCTCTAGAACCATGTCCGCAATTGATGTATAAGCCGTTGTTAGTTTGTGGCATAGGAAAGTCACAATGAGTAGGGCCATGTTTTAGTAAGCTGTATTTATTGATGAAGTCTGCTTCATCGTACCATCCACCTATTTGCGGTAAATAATCTGCTGTTGTTGCACGGTAACTGGTTCGGCCCAATAACGGTGAGTTTTCATTAAAATCCAAACAACATTGTTGATTAATTAAAGCAATATTTTCCAGTTGTTTTTCAGCTGATAAATTGTCATGGGATGAGTTTATTTCATAACTGGCGCCAATGACGTGTTGACCATCATTTTCTGGAATAAAATACCTGTCAGCACAAATTACATGTGAAATTTGCTGACTGACTGTTGAAGGTTCAAGCAATGAAATTTGACCTTTGGTGTTGGTTAAAAAACATGGCTGATTGAGTAACTTTGTTGCTTTAAATGCATTGGCAAGTATCAATACAGGTGCTTGAAAAATAGTACCATTGGCTTCAACAGTCCAGTATTCCTCATGTTTGACTATTCGATCAATGTGAGTTTTAAATTGAGTGGTGATTTTTGTTGCATACTCATCCAGTAGTGCCTGACAGAGTTTTCTTGGTGCAATATAACCTCCTGTGGGAAATCTAATGCCTGGGTATTGAAAGTGATTGTTTTCATTGTCTAGTAATTCCATGAAACCATTGATTGAGCCCAGTAATTCAACTTGCTTAGTCATTTGTCTAAATAACTTGTCGCTGGTTGCCAGTTGTACGACACCACATTCATTAAAACCCAAATCATATTTTTTATTCAGTGCTCGTATTTTCTGTCCTGTGACTATAAATGCCGCGGTATAGAAGCGGGCTAATGCTTTGTAATCTGCGGTTAGTTTTGGGTATAAAATGCCGTATGGGTTGCCAGAAGCCTCTTGTGCAGGTTGTGCATTTTTATCAATGAGTGTGACATCCCAATTTTGGTTTGCCAGAGTATTTGCCATTGAGCATCCAGCAATACCTGCACCGATGATTAATGCTTTTTGGGTTAAGTAAGGCTTAGTGACTGAAGAATTAAACCAGGGTTTTTGTTCTATTCCATCAGGAACTTTTAATAAACGACCATAGAGTAATTCTCTTTTATGACCAAAACCTGCCACTTTTGAAACCTCAAAGCCCGCGGAAATTAAATCTCGTCTAACTTGTCCAACGGCGGTATAGGTGCTGAAACTCCCTGTCTTTTTTGTCAGTTGTGCTATTTTTTGACAGTGCTTTAAAGACCACATAGAGGGGTTTTTATTGGGCGAAAAACCATCAAGAAACCAGCAGTCAGCCTGAATATCCAATTGATTTAAGGCATATTCAATGTCTCCCCAGATTAATATCAGTCGAATACGAGGACTGTTTAACAGGATGGGGTGAAAGCCTTGAATCAGAGGAGGGTAGTTATCTATTATGCATTGAGAAATATTTGAAAATTGAGGCCATTGCTGATGAATTTTACTTAAATCAGTCTTGGAAATGGGGTTTTTTTCTATTGAAAAGTAATCTAATGTTGTGTTTTTTGGTGCTGATTTTAACCACTGGGATGCCGTCACCATGAAGTTTAAACCCGTGCCGAAACCCGTTTCGGCAATGCTGAAATGTTGGCTGTTGGACCAGCGTTCGGGCAGTTTATTGTGCTTTAGAAAAACGTGTTCTGTTTCTTGCTCGCCACCTTGTTGGGAATAATAAATGTCCTGATAAGCAGGGGAAAAAGGTATTCCATTACGCCATTCAATAATTGCTGGTTTGATTGCCTGGATATTCAAAAAATTAATAACTCAACCGAACCATGCCATGAATGCCATCATCTTGAATGTTATGATTATCTTGTTGAATGGTGCGAAGTGATTTGGCCGCATAGAGTTTTAAGCTCAAATAGCGTTTGAATTGATAAAGAATACCGATACCTACACTGGAAATGTCTCTGGGTAAGGTTTTTGCCCCACTTTTATTTTCTGCCCAACCATAATCAGTAAAAAGACTTAAGTTCAGTGATTTGTTTTTTAGCCATTGTTGTAAAATAGGACGTCGATATTCAAGTGATAAAATAATTCCCTGATCCCGTGCGATGACATTTTCACGATAGCCACGTATGCTATTAACACCTCCTAAAGAGAATTTTTCCATGGGCAGTAAGCTGGTATTACTGACTTGAATATCACTGCGTAATATAAACTGGTCATGCCGATTGCTGAGTTCACGTACCCATTGAAATTGACCGAGCCAGGTTAAAAATGAATTATTGGGTGTTCCTATAGCATTTGACGGGTCAAGTACATCTATTCCCATACTGATGCGAGATCTGATGGCTAAAACATGTTTGGCGCTGCGTTTAATTTTTTCTTGAGTAAAACGTAAAACACTGACTCGACTGATTCCATCAACCACTCCTTCTGAAAAGGAAAATGACTCATTGAATAAAAAGGTATGACTTTTTCTTTTTTCAAAACTTAATGATAAATTAAGTTCATGTTTGGCTGATTTTTCGATGGATCGATCAAAAGTAATGCCGACTGTTTTGGAAAGACTGGATATGTCGAGAATATTAAAAGGAGATTCAATGACTTTTGACTGGCTATCCAGATAAAAAACTCTAAAACTTGTTGATGAATTGATGGGTTTTAATTGATAAGCAATATTAAAATCTCTTAAACCTGATGTTTCACCATAACCAATTTCAAAAATATCACCATAACCTGATAAATTATTTTCAACGAAGCTGATTCCCCGATAAAATGAACCCACACTCGGTGCTCGATGATTGTTCCAAACGATATTCCATTGGGTGGATTTTGCTTCATCAATGTCCAAACTTAATTGGCTTTGACCCAGTGTGTTGGTGGGTTTTAATTCAGCATTAAATTTATTGACTAATCTATTTTGCTGTAATAAAAGCAGGCTTTTTTGGAGTTCTTTAATATTCAGTATTTTGTTTGGACTCCATTTTAACTTGTCCAGAATATAGCTTCTTTCAATATCACCAAGATTTGATAATTCAATTTTTGTTAGCTTACCTTCAATGGCAATGAGTTGTATCACTCCAGATGAAACATCCTGGTCAGGCAGAACAACGCCTGAGTTGATATAACCTATACTGATATATAGTTTGGTGAGTTCAAACCTGAGTTGCTGTAATTCGTTGGTGGTCACATAACGATTAATATAGCGTTTAAGTATTTCTATGATGACATCATTCGGTAATACGGTATTACCTGAAAATTTTATTTCCTTCACCATTAATTTTAGCTGTCCATGTAATTGCTTATTTTTATTACCCTCTAACGATGGTAATTTGGGAAGGGTGATGGGGTTTTTTTTGGTGTTATATTTGACTGATTCATTCAATGGAATGAGTTGGCGTGTGGTATCAATTCCTGTTGGTGCAGATGATAATTGGGCAATGGCAAGTGATAAATTAAAGGGGAAAATCAGTAGAATTGCACAAAATTTTGTAGCAAATCGATGTTTTAAAATTAGCATGGGAACTCTTTTTATTTTTTTACAACCGTATATTCACTGTACTAAAACTATAAAAATTTGCAAGATTCTTATTAAAAATTGGGGCGATAAAGTCATAACTTGCTATAATTTATAGATAAATCAATACAGGCAGGTATTCTATTATGTTCAAAAATAAATTATGTTTCAAATCAGTCTTGGCTATGTTGTGGTTTTCATTGGTGGGCTTTCAGTCATCCGTCTTTGCTGAATCGGTTGCGATGATTACTGACATTCAGGGATACGTCATGCTGACTCATCAAAATAAAAGACAGCCTGCTCAAATATTGGATAATTTGACTCCTGGTGATCAAATAGAAGTGACGGCCAATTCAAAAGCCACCATTGTTTATTTAGACAGCAGTAATGAATTTTTATTTGATCAATCAACCTTGATCATTAAAGAAAATAAACCTCAGTTACTCAAAGGAAAACTGCTTAAAAGTAATTCTTTGCTGATCAATTCGGGTCATCATAACGTTAAAATTAAGCCCATTAATGTTGATTATATGATGGTCATCATGAGAAGTTCAAATGCCGAAGCAAAACTTAAGTTTCTAACTTTAAATGGTAGTCGAACATCAATGCAACGACCATTATTCAAGTGGAAGCCTATTTTTAAAGGTTTAACTTATCATTTTGAATTACTGGATAACAAAGGCTCTTCCTTATTGAACACTTGGGTTAAAGGAACTGAGCTGATGTTGCCAGAACACATTCATTTACAGTCGGGTAAAACTTATAGTTGGGAAGTAAGTGTTGAATTGCCAAATGGTCGAGCCTATTCAAATTTTGCTGATTTTGCCATGATCAGCCAAACAGAGAAAAAACGGTTGGCACAATTAAGACCCCAAAAAAATGCATCATTTTCTAAACGATTGGTGTATGCAACCATCCTTGAGCAAATGAAATTGATGGATGATGCAGGTGCATATTGGAAATTACTTGCAGAAGAACGCCCCAGTCAACAACGCTTGAGAAAAATGATTTGGCGGTGAATTGGCGAGATATCGTAAAATAATGATTATTATAAGGAATGGGCGCGAAATAACTTCCCGTTCTTGGTTTCATATTTATTTTAAATTCAAATGATCTGATTGAATCAAAGCGTAGGAATAGTCACTCTATTTTGAGCTTTTATGATTGAATATCATTTGAAAGTGAAGTGAAGATGGAATTAAGAACGGGAAGTTATTTCGTGCCCATTCCTAACCATGACTATTTTTTGTTTTACCATGAGGGGCAAGAAGCCATTGACGTTTTTTCTTCATTGTCTTCATGGTTAAAAAATTAGATCGATCTGCAAGTATTTAAAAATGTCCCATTTAGAACGTTATGTTCTAAAATCAGTTGAATTAGAATACAAAATTAAATACAGTGTACGGCTTTAACTGTTGGTTCTGTTCCATGTGTCAAACAATCTTGACGCTCGTTTTATATTTATTACTTTCCCCCATTTATGCCGCCTCGTTGCAATATCATGTCGAAATTACAGGCATTGATTCATCGTTAAAAGATGATTTATCCATCCTGCTAAAAACTAAAAAACTTGAAAATAAAGCCATTCCAAATTTATTTCTATTAAAGCGTCGAATTAAGCAAGATAAGCCTGTAATGCTTGATTTTTTGCGAGCGAAAGGTTTTTATTCAGCGAACATTGACCCCAAAATTATTCAAAATGAAGAAGATAAAACAAGCTATAAACTTCTGTTCAAGATAACGACTGGCATGCCATATCTGATTGAAGAAATCAATTTACAGATTCAACCTGAAAATAGTTTGTTTAAAATTAATTCCAACCAATTGCCTATTCAAGTAGCTAAACCCATCCAGGCTAGTGATGTGCTTGACGCTGAATCTGATATTTTAAAACAGGCGATTAAAGCCAGTTATGCTTTAGCCAAATTAAAAAAAAGAAAAGTGCTCATTAATCATGCTAAGCATCAAGCAATCATCACTCTTAATATTGATTCGGGGCCTTTTGTGAGATTGGGAGAGGTGACTTTTACTGGAAATAATCAAGTTGAAAAGAGTTTTTTAAAAAGCACTGTCGCATGGAATGTCAATCAGCCCTACGATAAAAAACTGCTGGCAAAAACGCGTGAAGATTTGATGAAAACCAATCTATTTAATTCTGTTCGCATTCAACACGCAGATTCTTTGGATAAAAAAGGGCAATTACCCGTTACCATGATTTTAAAAGAAAGAAAATTTAAAACCATTAGTACAGGTGTTGATATGAATACTGACACGGGCATTGGTTTGACATTTATGTGGGAACATCGAAATTATTTCAAACAGGGCGAAAAGGTCAAATTAGATTTGAAAATAGCCAAGCAATCTTTCATCAAAACACTTTATCGACAACCTTATTTTATTCTACGCAATCAGGTTTTTTATTTAGGGGCAGATGTATTGACTGAAGATACCGATGCTTTTGAACGATTATCCTTGAATATTGGAACAGGCATTGAACGACAAATTGATTCCATTCAAACCGCTGATCTGAGGCTAAATTTTAGACCCGTTAGAATTAAAGATAAAACAACGTTAGAGGAAGAGGATTTTGGGCTGGTGTCACTGCATCTTAGCTATAAAAGAAATACCAGTGATAATTTGCTTGATCCGAGTCAGGGGGGGCGATTATCAATTGAAATGGCTCCATTTTCCGATATTTTTAGCAGTGGAGTAACATTTTTTAAATGGCAAATGAGTTACAGGAAATATTTTTTATTGCAAACATCTCCCCGAATTGTGTTGGCGAGTAGATGGGTTGTGGGAGGAATTGCTGGCAATGAATTGGCTGATATTCCATCGGATGAACTGTTTTTTTCAGGAGGTGGGGGTTCACTACGGGGATATGGTTATCAATTAGCCAGTCCACTAGCATTTAATAAACCTGAGGGGGGGCGTTCATTATTTGAGTTTGCCACTGAAATTCGTTATCGAATGATGGAAAAAGTGGGGCTGGTGTTCTTTGTGGACAGTGGATCAGCGTATCGTCAAAGCACCCCCAGTTTTGATGAAATAAGAATGGGTAGCGGTCTTGGGTTGAGGTATGTCACCCCAATTGGCCCTTTGCGATTTGATGTAGGTATTCCCATTGATAGAAGAAAAAGTATTGATGATGATTATCAAATTTATCTCAGTATTGGTCAGGCATTTTAATTCATGAAAATAAAAGCTGAGTTGAGCAACTCGCCTGCTCGAACGAAACTCATGTCCTTGTGGTATCAATTATTAAAGGGGTTGGGTGTCACGACTGGAATGTTATTATTGCTTGTTCTGAGCCTGACTTTTTTGTTGCAATCATCCTGGTTGGCAAGCTATCTCATTAATTTTTCAAAACAAACTTTAGCGCAACAAGGAATGCAGTTGGATGTTGTCAATTTTAAAGGGAATTTTCCATTTAACTGGCAGCTTGATCAATTAATACTGAGTGATCAGCAAGGCGCATGGTTAAACGTTAAAGATGTTCAATTTGGGTTGAATAGTGCTCAGCTATTGGCAATGAAAATAATTGTTGAACAATTAACCGTGGTTTCAGTTGAACTAAAAAGATTACCTGTGCTATCTAAAAATGTCATCGTCAAATCCTCTGATAAAATACAATTACCTTTTTTTAAGTTGCCTAATTTTCCTGAAAAAAGTCCTGTTGAAATAGAGGTTAAGAAAATTTTAATCAATGCGATTGATATTGACGAATCAGTGATGGGACAAACATTGTATCTAAAATCTTCTGCACAATTGTCGCTGATTGGTGATCAATTGAATGCTTCGTTGAAGATACAAGGGCAGCAAACAACAAACTTGAGTATTGAGGGGAGATTGTCAGTCATTTTGCCCAAATTAGTGACGACATTGAATTTTAATGCTCAGGATAAAATGGGATTGATTGCAAAGATAACAAAACAGCCCGACATAAAAGAGGTGTTGCTATCGATTACTGGAACGGGTGAATTGGCTGATTGGAATGGCAAATTTAACGTTGAAATGAGTCCTCTGGTTAAGTTAGACAGCCAGTTTAAAATTAATTTAGACCAGAGTAACCAAATAAAATTAGATGCTGATTTATTGTTTTTCCCGCAAGGGGATAAGTTTCGTTTGAGTAGACGAGCTACTCAACTCAGCTTTAATTTACCCGATCATTTAGTCACTTCACAGCAAGCCAAGCAAATAGCTCAAATCACCAAAGATTCTGTGAAGCTCAAAATAAACTTAAAACAAATTCAGGATAATGTCATTGAATGGAAAGAGCTGAGTTTAAATCATCCACTGATAAATATTCACAGTATCGGAAAAGTTGATGGTAATAAAAATCAGCTGATGCATCAATTATCATTAAAAACCAGTTTGAAAAAACTTTCACCCATTTTGCAACAAGATTTGCAAGGATCATTGAGATTGACGTTAGAAAATCATGGTCAATTATTCAAACCTGAGTCTGAACTCAATATTGATGTGTCATCATTAAAAATTGATCAACTGGCCATTAAAAAATTACGCCATCAATTAAATGTCACGTTAAATAATAAGCTACAAGATGATTTTAACGGGGCTACGATTAAAATGTCAGGTGAATTATCTGATTTAACGGGGGGGGCGTTATACGATAAAAACTTTTCCTGGATGACTGAAAGCAAAATATCAGCCAGCCAACAAATTAATTTAAGTCTGTTTCAATTAAAATCCCCGAATATCAATTTTTTAACCCGTGGGTTTTTTAATATCAAAAAACGACAAGGAAAATTTGATTCAACACTTGTTTTGCAACAGCTCAATAAAATAATCAAACCAATGCCTGAGGCAATAACCGTCAATGGGCAAGGTAATATTGAGTCCATAGTGACTATCTCACCAGAATTATCAAAATTTGACTTACAACAAACAATTCGTTTGTCACATTTAAAAGGTTTACCAAGAGTTGCTCAAGTGTTAACAGCGGATGCTTTAATGATGCATCTATCCAGTCAATTAGTTCCTCAACAAACGCTTCAGGTTGAAAATTTTGAGCTCGTCACAAAAAATATGAAGGCGACTGTGTTTGGTGATATTGAGTTAAATAACTCGAAAAAAATTAAGCTACAAGCAACTCTCAAAATGCCAGAATTAAATGTTTTATCGAGTGTGTTGAAGCAACCGATTGCAGGTGAATTGAGTTTGTATTCAACCATTAAAGGGTCGCAAAATGAGCCAAAACTCAATGCCAGTTTACTGCTTAAACAGTTGAAATTGTCAGGACAGGAAATACAACATGCGTTAGTTGCATTGGATGCTGATCAAATACAATCAGCGCCACAAGGCCAAATGAGTTTTCAACTGCGTGACCAACAGCAAAATATAACGTTAACTTCTCAATATCAGTATCAAAAAATCGCCAACCAACTGGATTTTCGTCATGTGAAATTGCTGGCGCCAGCAACAAAACTTAAAGGTAATTTGTCTGTTGATTTGCATAAAACATTAATTAATGGACAAATCAGCGGGAAAATACATCAGTTATTGGCACTAAAACCTTGGCATCATCAACACATTGAGGGTGGGGTCTCGATTAATACTCATTTCAAACCTGTTCAACAACAACAGCAAGTGAAAAGTCAGGTTGTTTTGGAGAATATGACTGGAGCGATAGGAAATTTGTCATTGGCGAAATTGACGGCAACCTTGAGTGATGTGTTCAATGCTCTTTCTTTTAAAGCTCAGTTACAGGTAAAAAATTATCAGAAACAACACACCAAACTACATTCTGCAAAACTTGAACTAACAGGTGATCGAACTAACATTCATCTAAAAAATCAACTGATTGGACACCATGTTAAGGATTTTTCAATCAACAACCAGACGCACATTGAGTTAAATGAAAAGGTAGCCATTAATATTCAATCATTAACGGGTAAAGTAGCTGGCAACCATTTAAAGTTAAACAAACCGTTGTCTGTGTCGCTTAATCCCAATCATAAAATATTGACAACGCCATTAAACTTATCGTGGTCTGATGCTTTGCTTCAAAGTAGTGAATTTCGCTATAGCTCAATGGCAATGCAGGGTCAACTTGAAATCAATTTTCCAATGTCCTTACTACAGCAATTTGATGCACCTGAGATGACGGGAGGGTTTTATGGGAAATTAGATTTTACGGGGTCTCCAGAAAAACCAGTGATGATGCTCAATAGTCATGTCAAACAATTACAATTTGCACATCTTAAGAATATGCCTAAGTCACGTATTGAGTTAAATGTTCAATTAAATCATCAACAATTAACCGCTGATATCACAACAGATAAATTAACCGTTAAGCCGATTATTGGTCATGTTCTGTTGCCTTTGTCATTTTCTTTACAGCCATTTAATTTTGAATGGGTAGAAAATAAATTGATGAGTGGGAAATTATTTGCAAAAGTTGATTTGCATAAAATGACTCAAATGATAACGCTTGATGAGCAGGAATTAGCAGGATTATTAGCGTTAAATACTCAATTATCTGGAACAAAAAAACATCCTCAGTTGACCGTTTCGATTGATTTAGATCATGGGAAATATGAAAACCTTCAAACGGGAACATTATTGAATGACATTGAGATGAAAATTGCGGGCAACCAAGATCAACTTAAATTACAACAGCTCAAGTTTAATGATGGAGAAAAAGGCTCGGTTACGGGGGTTGGTCAAGTTGATTTAATCAATAAAAAATTCCCTTTTCAAGTTGATTTGAAATTGGATCAAGCCGTTTTGATTCGGCTGGATGAATTTACAGGAACTTTAAGCGGTGATTTTAAGCTGAATGGTAATAAAGAAACGGCAATGATACAAAGTGATTTAGTGATGAATCAAGCATCTATTAATATCCCATCTTCTGCGGGATCTACGGTGGCACGAATAGAAGTGGAAGAAGTCGTCTCTGCTGAAGAAACCATGCAACAACAAACACCTAAAACCACCCCAGTTTTTAAAGCTGGGTTGGATGTTAATTTATCCATTCCTGCCCGGTGTTATGTTAGAGGCCGAGGTTTAGAATCTGAATGGGCTGGCAAAATATCCGTCACAGGTAATACTGAAAAGCCTATTGTATTGGGTAATCTTAATGTTAAAAGGGGAGCTTTGGATTTTCTCGATAGAAAATTTATCATTAAAAAAGGTGAGATTGATTTTAACGGAAGTAATCCTCCGATTCCCATGATTGATTTGAATGCAGAATTTAAAACAAAAAAAATAACTGGCATTGTTAAAGTGACGGGGAATGCAAGCAATCCTCAATTAAAACTGGAGAGTCAGCCATCTTTACCACAGGATGAAATTTTGGCCAATATTTTATTTGGTCGCAGTGCCTCTGAAATCACCCCTGCTCAGGCAGTAAGTCTAGCGGCATCCATTCACCAGTTAAAAGGTGGTAATTCAGGGCCAGGCATGATGGATAAACTACGAAATAAAATAGGCCTGGATAATTTAGGTATTGAAGGTGATGGACTTAAAAACAGCAGTATTAAAGCAGGTAAGTATGTGACTGATGATATTTATGTTGAGATCGAAGAAGGTCTAAAAAGCAGTAAATTGTCCGTAGAAATGCAATTAACACCTCAAATAACAATCGATGCAGAGGTGGATAAAAGAAATAATTCTGGAGTGGGTATTAATTGGAAAAAAGACTACTGAGTTTTTAGAAAAATATCAGGTTTTTTAAATCTTCACACACTCACACATTTCTTGCAAAACCATAAACTAAAATTCCATATGACATGAATTTATCAATTTTATTTTGTACATGTTATGTGACAATGTTATAGGGGCAGTTCAAAAATAAGCTTTACAATTTGCGAAGAAATTTTGTTCACAGACAAGGCACGAAAATAGGCGCATGGCCGAACTATGCAGTTGTTTGAGTAACGAAGCTGGTGTGTAAAAGATTGAGTCAATGTAAGGGGGATTTTGAATCGTCCCTTAGTCTGTTTTACCTTGTAGTGAACGGTAGGGCTTTGGCAATGATTGTGTCTAATTTAATATTTGCATGAGCATTTATTTAGATTACTTTGAATATTGAAAACCCAGCAATGATTTATACTGATGGTATAACAAGGCTAAAGGATGATCCTTTATTAATTTCACTGACTACGCTGATTTTTCCATCCATTAATTGGCATATTTGCTGGCAAATGGCCAAACCAAGGCCTG
>JABHHM010000094.1 GCA_018671575.1 Methylococcales bacterium
TCGAACGATGTACACCTTGGTTATCTGTTGAACATTTGATAGTGCATAATATAAAAACAAACTCCAGTCAGTTACATAGTAGTTTAATCAGTGAAGGAAAACAGATATTGTCACAAATTCCTGGTGTAAGAGAAGTCTTTACTGGCGAAACTATAAAAACAGACGATCAAACTAAATTTTGCTGGTTGGTTCGGTTTACACATAAAGCGGCACTTGAGAACTTTCATCAGCATCAGGAGTTTGATGCCTTTTTTAAGAAAAAGCTTAATGCAAGTAATGGTGACATAATTTGTATTGATTTTCAGGAGAAAGCATAATAACTCTTAGTTATTCATGCTCACCCTAATCCTAATGGTAAGATGCTGATTTTACTATTTGTATTTATAGAACTACGATGACGCTGATCAATCTGTAACATCGACTGATAAAACTCACTGTTTAATCGGTTTTGAATATGTTCCATATCCTCACCATAAAAAACTACTCGGCACTCCATATTCTGGGTTAGTCCCTCGCGTTGATTTACTTTTAGTAATGGATGCCAAGAAATTCTAATTAATCGTCCTCCTTCATTTTTCCGAACAGCATAAGCTAAACTATCGACAAACCAAAAGGTGTTTTTTTCAACGATAGCGAGATATTGCATTGAACGAATCGGTACAAATATATGTTTTGATTGACTTCGATTAAGCAAAATATGGGCAAGGTTATAAGTCTGAGATAACACTTGAGTTTTCTTACAAAAAAACTCATCAGGAGTAAAAAATGATTGGGTATCATGAGCGGTCATAATTCTATAATCCGTGGTTATTTTTATTGAGTGAAGTACCCGTTTAATCTAAATAAAATTTCCAATAATGCCCTAGTTTTTAGGGTGTAAGATAGTCCGTTATCTCCACGGTCGGTCATTCACTTCACCGAATGCCGATTATCCTTACGCTGCTCAAAATATCAAGTTTAAAATTTTTCCTTAATTCTATGAAAAAAGAATTTCTATGATTTGATGGTGTTGAAAAGACGATAATTTTATTCTCGTTTTTACTGACTAAAAATATATGGTAGATGGTAATTAAATAACTTTCCATTATATTCGCCGTTTATTGCAAAAAAAATATTTTTAACTCTGATATAATGTTAATTTTCCTCGCTTAAAGTGAATTGATTTTGTTTCAGCAAGTGATCAATAAATATATTTCCTATTTAATTACCCTGATGATTCCTATATTGATATCGGGGTGTTCTTGGGTCAAAGTTTCAGAAAAAGTTACGCCAGCTCCTGAAGTCATCAATCGTAATCATTTAAATGTCCATCTCTTTAATCCATCAGACTTTTTAGGTTCTGGTCTGCGCAATTCTTTGTTAGGTGATGTCAGTGTCAGTTGTTTAAGTCTGGTAAAAAAACATTTGAAAGGTGGGAACCTTCAGATTTCAATGCATCGTTATCGTGATCTTGAAAGCTTGCCGTCTGCTCCTTCTGTGCAATATGAAAAAACCAAAAAATTTGTCAATCAAAGCCTCGAACAACTTAAGGGGGGGGCTAATAAATCCTCTCCTGTTTCTTTTTTAATTATCATTGCACTGACTGACCGAGTTGCTCAAATTGATGAAAGTAATGTTCGTTTTACCCGAGATGCGAGAAGATACATCAGTAGCAATGAAGAGGAAAACTTTTTTAAATTATGTGGAACATCTTATGTTAATTCAGTGAAATTTCATTCCATTGCCAGGTTATGGTTGAGTTATTATCCTGAAAATGATGAGCAAAGAAATCGCTTGTTAAATATTCCTGCAGGTGATGAATTGTTAGGTATGGCCAGTATTTGGCGTTTTAAAATGTTTAATAATTTATATCAAAACCCAACGGCCGCTTACATTTTACAATATGATGGTGATGATTATTTTAATCCAGCTGAATTTACTTTGCAGAATGTGGGAAGTCAGCGGATTGACTTTCTCATCAATCAAATTGCTAATGCAGTTAATCATTCAAGCAAAGGAATTGTTGATGATTATCATACCCGTCCTTGGCAAGGTTTGTTGGTGGCAAATAATACGCCATTTTATCGGTCAGAAAATGGCACTAATATGGTTTACTCGTCAGAAATTGTCTTCAAGCAACTGCAATTGCTAAAACAAAAGGTTGAGTACACAAGATTGGTGCTAAAAAGAGTGGAAAATCAACTAATCAATAAGACTGATCATATGAAGCAAGCTAATGACTGTTTGGCACAAGCATCTCTTTCAGTTCGTTACGGGTTGTTGCAGTTTGAAGCTTGCGAACAACAAGTTAATCAGAAAAATAATGGGTATTTTCAGTCGATAGAAGCTTGTCGTCAGTCAATATCTGCAACCCGTTCTTTTAAGCGATCAAGTTGTGAAATATTAGCTCAAAAATTGCGAATTCAAAATGATATTTTACCATTGGTATTAGATCAGGATATAGTGGTGTCAGGCTCTGAAAATAAGTCACGAATAAAGCCAGGAGATACTTTTGATTCAACGGGGAAAAGCTATTCTTCCAAATGTATTAGCCAGTCTTCAATTAATTACAATGATGTCAATTCGTCAGAAAAAATACAAATGCAATATTGGTATTATCCTATTGAAAAACAACCCATTAAGTCAGAAAATTCAGAAAAATTATTTAAACTTTTGGCAAAATCACCTGAGAAATTGCATCAATATTTTGGTCAACTGACGATGACAGGATATACGGGAAAGGTGTTGCCTAATTTCTCATTAACAAAAATAGCTGAAAAATACTATGATGAAAATAAGGCTAAATTTACAGCGCTGTGCGGTACACATTATGTTGATCAAATAAAGTTCAAAAAAGGTTTCTCATTCAATTGGATGACAGATTTGAAGAAAAATGAAAAGTTAGTCGTTAATAGTTTTGGTTTGCCAGAACGTGTTAAAAATGCACCTTGGCTATATCCTCAAGACATGAAAGGTTTGGTTCAAGAAAAAGAACAATTAATTGGTTTTTTACAACAAATTAAAGGTGGTGAGCCGATTTCATATCACTTGATGCCATGGAAGAAATATTTTGATAGAAGACATTTAATGTCATTTTATCAGCGTTTTAGGTAAAAAAATATTTCACGTACTTGACCCTAAATAAATCAGTTGAATCTACTGCGAGTGCCCAATGCACTGAATCTTCAAGACTTTTTGAAATATTTCAACTCACCTGTAGAGTGACTACAGGAATCGTCAAAATATCCCAAAAAACCTTGAATATTCAGCACCTTGAACACTCTCGCTACGGTTCAACTGATTTATTTGGGTTGACTGAAAGTATCAATCATTATGCATAATAATCTATACGGTCTATTTGCTGAAATACACTCTCCCAATCTCCTCTTTTTGTTTGTCTGAATAATCTCATGGTCGGATACCACGGGGTTGTATCGCTATTTAATTGCCATCGCCAATCTGGAATATAAGGTAATAATGTCCATACAGGAATGCCTAATGCAGCTGCAAAATGCACGGTGGAATTATCGATAGAGATGACCAAATCAAGGTTACATAGCTGTGCGGCAAATTGATCTAGGTTGTCTAATGGGTCAACTTCTTGGTCATGAAAAACATTGATGTCATGTGCCGTAGAGAGTTCATTGAGGTCATCATGAGTATTGCCATATTGTAAATTGATAAAAATGCAGTTTGAGGTTTTTAATAATTTAACCCAGTGTGATAAATGACAACTTCTTAATGCGCCGAAATCAGGGTTGCCACTTTTCCATGAAATACCAATTTTGAGGAGAGAACCAAATTGTTGGTATCTCTTTTTAATGGATTCAACCATCATTTGATTTGGCTTGATGAAACTTATTTGTGGGCTTAAAAACGGTAAGGCAGGGGAGGTCCATTGAGCCAGGCTAATGATGGGGCATTGAAAATCTACTCGAGTCTGAAAATTATTGTCAGTTTGATAAGCAATGGCTTTGATTTCAGGAAAACTTCTTTGCAGTAACGGTATTAATCGCTCATCACATTCGACAATACATTGTTTACATTGCTGAATAATCAATGGCAATGTTTGTGAAAATTGTAAGGTGTCACCAATACCTTGTTCTCCCCAAATCAAGATATTTTTATTGGTTAGTTCTTGTCCATCCCAGCGAGTTATGTGGTGGTGTCTTTGAGGGTTTTTTTCAGATCGCCAGCGATATTCATAAAAATTCCAGCCTGCCTGGTAATTGCCTAATAATAAATAAGTTGAGCCGAGAGCGTAGTAGGCCAAGTCATACTTGCCATTGATTTTAAGTGCTTGTTGATAATGGCTAATCGCCAAATCAAATTGTTTGGTTTGGTGGTAAGTGTTGCCAAGGTTGTAATGAAATTCAGCCAGGTTTTCATGACGTAATGCTTGCTTGAAATAATGAATGGCATGGTCAAAGTGTTCATGATGTTTTTCACACAATGCCATTCCTGATAGGGCTTTAGCGTAGCCTGGTTGATAGGATAACGCTTTTTGAAAGAAATATTGTGCTTGTTGAGCATTGTCCTGATCTAAATAGGATTGGGCTAAATTGTAATAAGCTTTGATGTAATCGGGTTTTATTTCAATGGCTTTTAAATAGCATTGTTGGCATTGTTCTAGTTCATTTTTTGTATTGTAAGTGGTGGCAAGATTGAACCATATTTGTTCGTTATTAGGGGCTAAATTGGCGGCTTGTTGGTAGGTATTGATGGCTTCTTTTGTGTGATTTGCCTGTTTTAAACAGTTGGCAAAATTGTAGTAAAAATTAGCTTCATTGGGTTGGTTTTTTATGGCTGTCTGAAAATATTGAAAGGCAGTGTCATATTGTTTTTTTTGACAATATCCCAATGCCATTAAGTGGTAGGCATCTGCATTGTTGGGTGTTTTTTGAATAATGGTTCGGCACAATTCCTGACAAGCATCAATTTGGTTTTGTTGTAAATGGGTCAATGCTTGCTGAAGTTGAGAATTTGTTGTCATGGCTTGCATAGCATTTAGGCTTCAAAAGAAAATATGTTAAACTGCATTTTTTAGGTTTTTAGGACTTTATTTCCAGTCGCAAAAAAATAAAGTTTTTTAATAATAGATATTTTTAGCATGAAGCTATTGAAGTTTTACTTCATCATCTTCATCTAAGGGGATGAGCAATAAATAAACATCCAACTTGCTTGTTTTTTTGTCCGCCTTTTTTGTTGCAAAAATAGTTGTGTAGTTCGACTACACGCCTATTTTTGCGCCTCAAAGGCAAA
>JABHHM010000017.1 GCA_018671575.1 Methylococcales bacterium
CAATGTCTAAATTTTCCTTTTGATAATCGCTTGGTCATCAACCAAAAACCGTTATGCTCATAAGCCAATAATCTTACCATTGTTTTTGAACGATTAATGAACACAAAAATGAAACCATTTTTTGGGTTTTTATCAAATTCATGACGACACAAATAAACAAAACCATCAATGCCTCATCTAAAATCTTGTGGCTGTATTGCAACTAATATTTGACTGCTGGACGATAGCTGAATCATACTCATGCATCCATATTTAACTGAGAAATTGTCGACAATAAATGACTATTGAATACCTTATCTGATAGCAATAGACGAACACCATTCGGGAACTCGCAAGTTGCAACCGGCACAGAATGAGTCCTATTAATTTCTGGTTTTGATGAGGCTAATGAAATAAATTCCACGTTCTTTGTATCTTCATATTCAACCGACCAACGCTTTAAAGTACTGCTATTGATACCAAGTTCAATAACAATCTGTCCAACGGGATAAGTTTTCTTGAGAGCAACGGCTTGTTTTTGAAGTGAAACAGGAGTTGGACCTACCATCTGGCGAGATGCTCGCCAGAATACAAAGCTATTTTTAACTGATTCGATTGAGAGTGGCTGATTCATTAATGACATCCTTCATTGATTAATTTATGGATGTTATTAAATCTGATTTTCTGGGGAAAAGTAAGCTATGCTGCCGTAAGCTCACGATTACTTTGATCCAAATAACTTCGAAAAATTTGAAAAATCTCAGGTAATCGCTGAACTTCATCAATACAAATTAATCGATGACGGTTAGCCTCTAAAAAAGTAATGGCATCGGTTAATTTATTAATATCTCGTGGGTTTTCTAAATCAACGTAGAGTGAATTAGGCGTTTCAGCAATAATTTTTTTAGCTAATGTTGATTTCCCAACCTGCCTTGAACCCAAAAGAGTTACACATGGAAACGATTTCAGGTGTTTTTTGATTTGAATTTCTTGGCTTCTAAGTATAATGCTTTGCATATTTAAAGTATATATTTATATTTGCAAATCTGTCAACTCAAAACATCTCTGTTTTAGATTCATTCATGCACAAAAAAACAAAGATCCTCGCCTAAGAATAAACAGATCATCACATCATCCTAAAAACATGCCTTCTTGAATAGAATTATATTCTCAAGGCTTTACCTGTTCCCATTGATAATGAACAATATTTTTTTCTAAGGCATTAAATTCTATCGCAATTAAATAACAAGCAGTCTTCTGATATTTTTCTGCATACTTATTTTTTTTGAGTTGTTTCATCGCCGTCATGTCATTCGTTTTATTGTCAACCATCTTAAATTCAAAAATAAATACCTTGCCCTCCAATATTAATGTCAAATCAATGCGACCTTTGTTGGTGACATCTTCAGCAATTAATGTCACCGCCAGACTGGCAAAATAACTGTAAATAACACTGGCATAATAACCTTCATATTGGTATATCTTATTTTTTACGAAATTGTTGTAGGGAATCGAGGAAAACAACTGTTTTAAGACACTGTCTAGCTTGTCTAGATCAGCACTGGCGAGTACTTGGTAAATTGAATTCTGATGCTTGTTTTTGATTGTTTGTTGTTGTGTTAAGTAGTTAAGAATATGGTTGTTCAATGCATATTGAACTTCTATATTGGGATAACCCAATTGATAGATATTGCGAACCCCCATTTTTTTTGTATTACGAATGGTTAAATATCCTGCCTGAAATAAAATAACTTCCAGCTGTATTGAATCAATGTCAAAACTGCCCAACAGGTCTTCATCAGCAGTGATATTTTCCAAATCAGGAATAAAATAATGATTTTTGTCGATCAGTTTGATTAAAAAGGAGGGGGTACCCGTTTCAAACCAATAATTACGAAAGTCCAAGTCATTTTTAATGAATAATAAAATATCAAAAGGATTGTAAACAGATTCCCCTAACCATTGATAACCATTATACCATTGCTTAATTTGTTCTTTATCTGCATTAACCAAATAAGGTTTAAAGAGTGTGTTAAGATCATATTGTGTATAACCGCACAAAGAGGAATAGCGTTTATTTAAGGTAATATCCTCCAAATTATTTAATCCACTGAATAAAGATACTTTAGAAAACTTGGAAACACCGGTAATAAACACAAACTGTAAATAAGCATCCTGACCTTTGATCACCGAATACAAATTTTTCAATTCTTCACGAATATCATAAGCGATATCAGGTTCATTAATTCGATCCAAAATGGGTTTGTCATATTCATCAATTAAAACCACTACTTTTTGCTGATATTTGTTATAGACCTCAGTAATTAATTGCTGAAATTGAATGGCAATATCAGAAGCCGTCATACAAACACCTAACCTGTTCGCATTGATTTGAAGCTGGGCTTTAATAGAGGTACGGGTTTCTTCGCTGTGTTTATTGATACCGTCACTAAAGCTGATATTAATCACAGGATAGGAAACTGACCAATTCCAATTATTTTCTGCATATAATCCTTGAAATAACGATTGATTAGCAGAGAAAAGTTCTTTAAAAGTATCAATCAGTAAGCTTTTACCAAAACGTCGTGGACGGGACAAAAAATAATATTGGCCAGTCTGACTTAAATCTAAAATAAGAGGTGTTTTATCAACGTATAGATAATTGCCATTGATTATTTTTTCAAGACTTTGAATACCAATGGGTAATTTTTTAAGTTGATTCATTATGTAGCTTATTTGATTGAATTTTAGATTTAGGGTACATGATGCTACTTCGTAGCAAATTGTAGTTATAAATCAATTTCATGGAAGAAACCGAAAAACTTTATTTTTCCTATTTAGCATAAGTCATGCCAATTTGGATATTGGCTCAATAATTACTTTATTTTCCGAAACATTAAAAGCCCAATACCTCAATAAACTCAGTAAATACATACTGATTTTTTAGGGATTCAATTATTTCATCTTTCACTTTTTGAAACATCATCGCCTCTTCTGGATATACCCCCATTTTCTCATATGAATTAAAAATAGAAAAAGCACCTATCCATGACATTTGAAACATTGCTTTGTCTAATTGTTCTGGCCAACCATGATAAACAACTGTTTGAGGAAGTTGAACATGACGCCCTAACGGGCAAAATCACATTATGCAATGAATTACTGTACAATTTCTACGCATTATGGAAACTGTACAGCAAGACGCAATCAGCCTCAAACAAATATTTAAAGATAATTGGGATAAATTCCTCTCCAAACATTACACATTAGTCACGGCATACATGGCTTACAATGCTTGGAAAATCATGAATTGTCGAGAACCAGAAGGTCTTGGTTATATCACCTATTCTTGCCCAGATCATCCACAAGAAATTTGTCAAATTCCAAAATCATGCAAAAGCC
>JABHHM010000035.1 GCA_018671575.1 Methylococcales bacterium
ATTTTGGCAAAATAAAAAAATATTGTCGGCAACAAGGGCTAACCATTCCCTTGTTATTTAAAACCATTTATGGCTTAGTGTTATCTCGATATTGTCGTTCCCAATCCGATTTTATTGTATTTGAACCATTGGCGGGAAGAATTCGAAATCATCAAAAATCCATTGGTTGTTATTACCATCAACTGCCTTTTATTTTTCCAGAACATTTATTGTCTGCCGATATTCCATTAAAAGAGTTGTATGGTTACATCAAAAGTTTTTTAAGGTCATTAGGTAATCATCGTTATATTTCATTGTTTCAACAATCTCAATTGATTCCTGCTTCCAGAATACAGTTTTATTATAATTTCTATAGTTTTAAAGCTGATTTATCATTGTTTGGACAAGCCTCACAAATGAAGGTTTATCATCCGCTATTTTTAGAGGATCAAGTTCATTTACTGGTGAGTACCAAGCAGGATGATCTGGTTTTAAATTTATTATATAACTCGGCACATTTTACCGATTTTGAATTATTGGAAAGAATTGCCAGTGTGGCTTTACAGCTCACCGAAAACAAACAAACTATTGGTGAAATATCATTTTTATTAGACAATGAAGTTAAATATTTTGACCATTTAAAAATTAAAAAATCAGAAGAAAACACCTTAAGTCTGGCTCAACACTTTAGCCAAATTGCCACAAAATCACCCGATGCCATTGCGGTCAGTAGTGAAGATAAAACACTGACCTATCGGCAATTAGATGAACAATCTAACCAACTCGCCAGGCTATTGAAAAAGCAAGGGATTAAATCAGAATCATTGGTTGGCTTGTGCATCGGGCGTGGTACTGAACTGATCATCAGTATACTGGCAATATTAAAATCAGGTGGTGCTTATGTACCGCTGGACCCGCATTACCCCAAAGACCGAATTAAAGCCATCACGGAAGATGCCGAACCAGAAATCATACTGACCCAATCTTGGTTAATAGAAAAATTGCCCACTGACTGTGCATTCCTCATTTGTTGGGATCAAATCCAGGATGAATTACTGGCAACCGATTCATCCTCCGTGAATTATCATGTTGCGCCTGACAATACGGCTTATGTGATTTTTACTTCAGGTTCAACAGGACAACCTAAAGGCGTTAAAATTTGTCACCAGAATGTCATGCGCTTATTTACCTCAACACAACATTGGTTCAATTTCAATGAGCAGGATGTCTGGTGTTTATTCCATTCTTATGCATTTGATTTTTCAGTTTGGGAAATTTGGGGCGCTTTATTTTATGGCGGAAAATTGGTTATTTCACCTTACATTACTTCTCGCTCACCTGAAGAATTTTTAACTCTAATCGAACAGGAAAAAATTACCGTATTAAATCAAACACCCTCTGCTTTCAATGCCTTAATCCCATTGGCTTGTGAGAAACAACGTCCATTGTCGCTTAAGACCATTGTTTTTGGAGGTGAAACGTTAGACATGAGTAAGTTGTTACCATGGATCAATTTATACGGAGACCAACAACCCAGACTCATTAATATGTATGGCATCACGGAAACAACTGTGCATGCGACCTATCAACAAATAACCCGTAGTCATATTGAATCCAGCAGTGGCAATCCCATTGGCATACCCATTCCAGATTGTCAGGTACACATTGTTGATCAATATGGTCAGCTCCAGCCTCCTGGCATTCCTGGTGAAATGTGGATATCTGGTGCAGGCGTTGCCAGTGGTTATTTAAAACGTCCCGAACTCTCCGTAGAAAAATTTAAGACAGCCTCATTTGCAAACAATCCTTTTGTCTATTGTTCAGGTGACTTGGCACGTTATCGGTTAGATGGCCGTTTAGAATATATTGGTCGAATTGATGAACAAATTAAAGCCAGAGGTTTTAGAATAGAACTGGGTGAAATCGAAGCTGTTTTAAATGAACATCTGGCGATTAACGAAAGCGTAGTGGCATTACGCCAGCAATCATCTGATGATCCTCGAATTGTGGCTTATCTGGTATTGGATGATCAAATCGAATTGACCGAATGCCTAACAGATATTCGTAATTTTTGTAAATCCCAACTGGCTGAATACATGGTGCCCTCTCAATATGTTGCCATAGATAATATTCCTTTGACCAATAACGGCAAAGTTGATCGAAAAGCATTGCCAGAACCTGAACCCATCAATACTGAAGAAAATTATATTGCGCCAGAAACAGGGTTAGAAAGTCAATTAGGTGAAATATGGAGTCAATTGTTAGGCATCAAGCAGATTGGACGACATCAAAACTTTTTTGAAATTGGTGGACATTCACTCATTGCGACACAATTAATTTCACGCATTAAAGATCAGTTTACAGTGGAATTGCCTTTACGCGTGTTATTTGAAAACCCCACCATTGCAGAATTGTCTGATCATTTAGAAACCTCGACAGCCAATGATTTACCCTGTATTGAACCCATTCAAAAAAATCAACACATGCCGTTGTCATTTGCCCAGGAGCGATTGTGGTTTTTAGATAAAATGATGACAGGTAATGCGGCCTATAATATTCCCATTGCCATGAGATTACGAGGACAATTCAGTGATGAAGCACTGAGTCAAACCTTAAGTAGCATCATCAAACGTCATGAAATATTAAGAACATTATTTGAAGAAGTTGACGGTAAACCCATTCAAAAAATTGGTGCTTATTCATCCTTTTTCACTTTACCTGTCATTGATTTATCTGAGTTAGATGAAACCGATCAACAAAATGAAATAAAACGCATTATTCAAGCAGAATCATGCCATGCCTTTGATTTATCGGAAGGCCCTTTATTCAGAGCACACTTAATCTATCTTGCCAATCAAGATCATATTTTAGTGATGAACATGCATCATATTGTGTCTGATGGCTGGTCATTGACTGTTTTAATGAAAGAAGTGGCTGATTTGTGCAGTGTTTTCGGACAAAAAGATGCAACTTGTTTATTGCCTTTAAGCATTCAATACAGTGATTTTGCCTACTGGCAAAGACAATGGTTAGAAGGCGAGGTACTGAATAAGCAGCTGAGTTATTGGAAAAAACAATTACACCAGTTGGCAGTGTTAAATATTCCCACCGATTATACACGTCCCACCGTTCAGACATTTAATGGGGCACAAACAACCTTTGAAATTCCTGTTGAATTAAATCAACAAATCGAAGCCATTGCAAAACAACAAAATGTCACCCTGTATATGCTATTGCTCAGTGTTTTTATCACCTTGCTACAGCGTTATTCCACTCAAGATGACATTGCAGTGGGCATGCCTATTTCGGGTCGAAATCGTTCAGAACTAGAACCGTTAATCGGGCTCTTTGTCAATAGCTTGGTCATTCGTGCCAAATGCTCTGGTGATACGACGTTCAGTGAATTACTGACACATGTCAAAGAAACCACATTAGATGCTTTTGCTAATCAGGATGTACCTTTTGAAAAACTGGTCGAGTCGATCAAACCCGCAAGAGACACCAGTCGAAGTCCTTTGTTTCAAGTCATGTTTTCCGTACAAAATTTACCCGACTTTGAATTGAGACCCGACAAAGTCAAAGTCGATGTGATTGAAATAGAATCTAGCTTCTCAAAATTTGATTTTTCCATGGAATTAACGGAAAGCAGTCACGGTATCGTGGGTGGAGTGGCTTACAATACTGACTTATATCATGCAGAAACCATTGAACGAATGGTGCAGCATTACATCAGTTTATTGTCTGGTGTGTGTGATAATTTATCCACCAAACTGCATCAATTGCCACTGCTCAATACCATCGAACAAGAAACCTTACGAAACTGGAGTAACAGCGAAGTCAGTTTATTGGGTTCGGGAGATGTCTTACATAACCTGGTCACTGAACAATGTCAGTTTATGCCAAAATTAGTAGCGGTCAGTTTTCGTGGCAGAACATTAAATTATAAAGAAATTGACCAACGCTCTAATCAATTGGCTCATTTTCTACAAAGCAAAGGTGCCAGACCCAATCGTTTGATCGGTATTTGCATGCAACGTTCATTTGATTTGGTGATCAGTATATTGGCAGTTTTAAAATCGGGTAGTGCCTATTTACCGATTGATCCTGAATATCCTGAACATCGCATTGCTTATATGCTGGATGACTCCAGAACCTCCATTTTACTGTCGCAGAGCAAACATCAAGCATCATTGGCTCAGTATGAGGATGAGCTTGTGTTACTTGATCAACAACAAGAATTAATCAATCAATGTGATAAAACAGCAGTTGACAGTGATGTTACTGAAAAAGACATTGCTTATGTCATTTATACTTCAGGTTCAACAGGGCAACCCAAAGGTGTAATGATCCCTCATCGAGCCATTGTCAATCATATGGAATGGATGTCTGAAGAATTTCCATTGCACGCAGGTGATAAAGTATTACAGAAAACACCCATGAGTTTTGATGCTTCTGTCTGGGAATTTTTTGCACCGTTAATGTCAGGAGCGCAATTGGTTTTAGCTGAACCAAACGGCCATAAAGACCCCTTTTATTTGGTTGAAACGGTTATAAAACAAGAAATCACCACCTTACAATTAGTTCCCACCGTTCTCAATATCATGCTCGACATCGATGATGCCAGACAAATGAACAGTTTGAAACGAGTTTTTTGTGGCGGTGAAAGCTTAACCAGAGAATTACAAAGTCGATTTTTAGAAACCTTATCCTTTGCTTCATTGTATAATTTGTATGGTCCGACTGAAACCACCATTGATGCCAGTTGGACGCAAGCAGATAAAGTAGTCAGCAGTGCTACCGTTCCGATTGGTCGTCCTATTATCAATACTCGAATTTATGTCTTGGATAAATATCATCAAG
>JABHHM010000061.1 GCA_018671575.1 Methylococcales bacterium
ACTACAAGGAAAAATCATCACCCCTGCATTTAAAGAATTGAAAAATGGACATTATAAAATGATTGGTATTTATGCCAAAAAAGCCAGGGGATTGTTGTCTCGATATATTATTCAGAACAAAATCAGCCAACCTGATGAAATTAAATCATTTGACCTCGATGGCTATGTTTTTAGAGAATCATTTTCTGATGATCAAAATTTTATTTTTACCCGAGGTTAGGAATGGTAAGGGGATGCGCAATAAATAAACATCCAACTTGCTTTTTTGTCCGCCTTTTTTGTTGCAAAAATAGTTGTGTAGTTCGACTACACGCCTATTTTTGCGCCTCAAAGGCAAACAAAAATCCTGCGAAATTTGGACATTTATTTATTTCGCTTCCCCTAATGAAATTTATTTCTTTAAAACAAAATAGCGTTCAAGTAAATAAGCATCATCAAAATGTCTTTTTCCTGTATAAGCCGTTGCTTGACTGCCAACTTGTTTTAAAGATCCAGCATCGTCTATACCCAATGATGCCAGATACCAGCCTTGCCACCTTTTTGAACCTGGCACAATGGCATCTTCGTCAAATAAGCTTTTATGTCGTTTATCCAATGCAATGGATCTCAATTCATCATAAGGAGCGAGTGAGTATTCTTTTTTCTCATTCTTGTAGTCATTTTCGTTATAAACACGTAATAAGAAGTGGTCATTGTGTGCAAGTGGTAAAACCAGACGTTGGCCTAATTTGAATTCAGGAATTTGTTTTTGTGGGGCAATCATCAACTCACCTTTATCAAAGTCCCCTGCTCTTTTTGCCAACTTATTGGTTGGGTAAAAATGATGGTAACAACCACAATTATGGGTTGAGTCATATAGGATAGGTTCACCAACATCATTCAGTGTTACTCGCCAGGTCAAACCTGCCATGCGTCCGCTTTGACCATCAAGAGCTGATTTAGATGATCGGCCAGAAAACCAGATGACATAATTCAATTGTAGAAATATTTTATCTTCATATCTGACATGTGAAATAAATTGGTATGAAACAGGTGTCTTGGTATCAATGGAGGGATATTTTTTGCCCTTTTCCCAAAAAGGTTTACCGATCAAGTCATTATTTTTGACCACATCTACTTCCCAGATGGGGGCATAAGTATAGAATAAATCATCTAATTCTTTGCCCTCAGGAAGTGGTACTCGCAAATGATTAAATGCTGAGCGACGAATAATTCTTGCAACGTTTAGTTTGCTCAATTGTACTTCTTGCTGTTTGGGATAATAACGAGTAACTTTTCCCTTGGTTTTTATTTTTGATAATTCAGTTTTATAGCGTTCAGCAACTTTTGCATATTCTCTTTTAATCGACCAATCGACGGCATATTTGACAGGGTAATATAGACCAGCAATACGTCGTAATGTGGAATAGCTGGAAGCAACTCGGGACTGATCAATTAATAATTGTCGATTGGCATCCAAAGCCAAATCGCTGGTTCTTAGGGTTGCCGAACATTTCTCTACCAATAAATTAACATCGGTTTCTTTTTCCATTGATTTGGGCATGAATTTTAACAACTCATTGCGCTTGCTTTCTGATAAATTGGCAATTTCTATTTTATTGGCTTGGAATGCATTTTGTTGTAATAAATCGACCCAGTTCTTAAAATTAGCCGTATTTTCAACTTCATCATAAAAGCTTGCCAGAAAACGGTTTGATCTTAAATAAGGAAAATCTTTCATTCGGCTGAATTGACGATCATTGGCATCATCATCATCAATTACATCCTCAAGTTCATCGTAAAAATCTTCACAAACTTTGGTGGTTAGCCCGTTTTCTTTTTGGAAGGTAAAATAACTACAACCTGAAATCAGAAATTGAGTTGTTATTATTGTTATGAAGAGTTTTTTCATGGTGACTCCGTTATGAATTTCCCATTTTTTAATGATGTCTTTAATTTTAAACGACAATTTATTTTTTACATTAAATTTCGTTAAAAATATAGTCCACCATTAACATTTATGGTTTGAGCAGTGATGTAAGATGCCATGTCTGATGCGAGAAATGCAACCGTTTGTGCCACTTCGGATGATTTTCCCATACGTTTTAACAATATTTTTTCTTCAACACCCAGGCCTTTCGCCGCTCCTGCCATTTCTGATTCAATCAATCCTGGTGAAACTGCGTTGACACGTATTTGACGAGAAGCACAAAAAATAGCCAAATTTTGTGTTAACGTGAGCAAACCAGATTTAGACACGGCATAATGAGTGGTTCTTGGTCCACCATATTGCCCACTGACAGATGATATATTGATGATAGACGATGTTTTATCTTTTAATAATGGTAAGCATTCACGACACAGCATAAATGGCCCCTTGAGATTAGTCGATAAAACTTCATCCCAGTCATCATCACTGATTTTGTCAAAGTCATTGGGTTTGTTAATGCCCGCATTATTCACCAGTATATCAATTTGCCCGTAACGATTTTTAACTTGTTCAACCAATGCACGAATTGAAGTAATGGAACTGACATCTAACTCATAAATCCCCGATTTTTTGGTTGGGTCTATGTCAATCACTTGCTCTGCCAGTGCCGAGTTTTCTTTATAAGTGACAATAATGGTGGCACCTTGAGAGTAAAGCTCTTCGGCAATTGATTTGCCAATTCCCCTGCTTGCACCCGTAATCAATGCGACTTTATTTTCAAGTAATTTCATTATTATTCCTTAGAAGAACATTATTGATTTTTTAAACCGCTAAAAAAGATTCATTTTTACTGATATTTTATAACTCTAAAAATGAATTAGGGACGATTCAAAAACAACCTTTACAATTTGTGAAAATTTTTGTTCACAGACAAGGCACGAAAACAGTCTGTGAGCAAATATAAAGGTTAATTTTGAGTCGTCCCTTTGTGTTTATTGTGTTTATTGTGTTCATTCGTGGTTTTTAAAACTTTGTTTTTCAGATGCTTAAACAAGCCTGGTAAATACTGGCTTCATCAATGTGAAAAAATTTCGCCAATTCATCGGGTTCACCTGATTTTCCAAATTGATCATTAACACCAACTCTTTTCATTTTTGTCGGATGGTTTTCAGCTAAGAATTCTGCAACAGCACTGCCCATGCCGCCACAAACGTTATGGTCTTCTGCGGTGACAATGCCATTTGTTTGTTGGGCAGCCAATAATATTTCTGTTTGATCAAGTGGTTTAATGGTTGATAAGTTAATCACTCTGGCAGATATTTTCTCATTATTTTTAAGTTGTTCGGCAACGTTTAATGCCCGTTCAACCATAACACCTGTCGCTATAATCGTGATATCATTGCCTTCCGTTAGACGTTGTGCTTTACCTATTTTAAAGTCACTCTTGCCATCAGCGATAATGGGATTATCACTTCGTCCAATTCTTAAATAGACGGGGCCTGTATGATCCAACATGGCTAAAAAGGCCTGCATAAATTCATTAGCGTCCGCAGGTGATATCACGGTGACATTTGGAATCGCTCGCATGGTTGCCAGATCTTCCAGCATTTGTGCTGTGGCGCCATCAGGCCCCGTATCCAATCCAATGTGAGAACAGCACAATTTAACGTTTCTATTGGCATAACAAATGGCGGTTCTAAATTGTTCATGGGCTCGCATAACCCCAAAAGAAGCAAAGGTAGACACCACAGGAATAATGCCACAATCTGAAAATCCAGCGGCGGCAGCCATCATGTTCTGTTCGGCTATTCCAAACTGTATCACTCGTTGTGGGTTTTCCTGAACAAAGGGTTTCGCTCCCGTTCCCCCTGCAACATCGGCATCGAATAAAACAAAATCATCACGTTGTGTTGCAGCATAATTTAAAACTCTTCCAAAACCTTCTCGAATAGAGACTTTTTCACCCGTTTGCCAAAATTCCAGTTGTGTCATTTATTGCTCCAATGCCGCAAGTGAATCTTCAAGTTGTTGTTGATTCATGGTTACACTGCCATGCCATGAAAGTACATTTTCCATAAAGTGAATGCCTTTGCCTTTGATGGTATTGGCACAAATGAAGGTGGGTTGATTTTTTGTTTCGCGGGCGTTTTTAAGGGCATTTTGTAATTGCTTAATATCATGGCCATCAATATCGATAATATTCCATTGAAATGCAGATAATTTCTCTACAATGGGGAAAGTGTTCATTTGCTGTTCAACAGAGGCGTCACCTTGTAGACCATTAGAATCGAGAATGGCCACTAAATTATCCAGTTGGTGATGACTGGCGGCCATGATGGCTTCCCAAGTATTGCCTTCCTGCATATCTCCATCCCCCAGAATCACATAGCTTCTATACTGCTTTTTGGTGTATTTAGCACCCAGCGCCATACCGAGCGCTTGTGATAATCCCATGCCGAGTGAACCAGAGACTGCATCAATACCTGGTATATTAATTTCAGGATGACCTTCCAGATAATGTTCAAGATGCCTTAATTTTTTAACTTCTTCAATATCAAAATATCCCTTAAGTGCTAATGCACTATAGAGTGCAGGACAAGCATGGCCTTTGGATAAAACCAAACGATCTCGGTCAATCCAGTCGGGATCATTCGCTTTAACGTTCATTTCGTCAAAATACAAAACACTTAATAGCTCTGCAATAGATAAAGAACCGCCTGGGTGCCCAGAACGACCATGATAAATGCTTTTAATGCTGTTAATTCTGATGTCTTTGGCTATTCGGGCTAAATTTTCTGGATGACTCATTTTTTATACATAGTCTCTATAATTTGGCTCATACATCTGACTTTCAATGGTGGCTTTCATGTCGTCAGGTTTGGGTGCTCTGGCAATATCAAGTCGATAAGCAATTTTCATGACTTCTTCTGCAATGGCAAGAGAAACACGCCTGATTTCCGACAATGAAGGATAGATTCGTCCTTTATCTAAATCGTCCTGACTGACTTGTGATGCCAGTGTTTTAGCGGCTGTGAAAAACATTTCATTGGGTACTGTTTTAGCGTCACAAACCAAAACACCTAAACCGACACCTGGGAATATATAGGCATTATTACCTTGCCCTGGAACAAAGGTTTGGCCTTCATATTCAACAGGGTCAAATGGACTTCCACTGGCAAAAATCGCCTTACCTTTTGAATGTTGATACGCTTGTTCAGCAGTACATTCTGCTTTAGACGTTGGATTGGATAAGGCAAAAATAATTGGACGCTCATTGAATGAACTCATTTGTTCAATGATTTCCTGGGTAAATGATTGCTTCATGCCAGAAACACCAACAATAGCGGTGGGTTTGAGCGCCTTAACCGCACCGAGCAGATCATCGACTTTTTCATGTGGATGGGCAAATTTCAGTTTGTGATCATTAAGATGATCTCTGCCTTCGACGATCAAACCTTTTGAGTCAACAAACCAGCAACGTTTGAGAGCATCAACGATATCCATGCCTTCATCAACCATGGCAGCAACGATCATGTCCCCTATTCCCAAGCCTGCTTCACCTGCTCCTAAAAATAAGATTTTCTGTTCAGTAATTTTTTGCTTGGTGATTCGCATAGCGGAAAATAGCCCTGCCAATGCAACGGAGCCAGTACCTTGAATGTCATCATTAAAGGTGCAGTAATCTGGCCAATATTTATCCAGTAAACGGAAAGCATTGAGATTGGCAAAATCTTCAAATTGAATCAAACAACGGGGAAATATTTCTTTGACAGAACTCATGAATTCATCAATAAATTCATCATATTCTTCACCCCTGACACGATATTGTTTCACACCAATATAAAAGGGATCATCCAATAACTCTTCATTATTAGTGCCAACATCCAGAGTGATAGGCAGACAAACAGAAGGATCAATACCTGCACAAGCGGTGTATAAAGCTAATTTACCGACAGGAATTCCCATGCCATTGGTGCCAAGATCTCCTAAGCCTAAAATTCTTTCACCATCGGTTACTACAATGACTCTGGGTTCTTTTTTATACCAGTTTTGCAATATTTCTCTGATATTGCCTTTGTCATTCAACATAATGTATAAACCCAAAGAGCGTTGAAAAATCATACCGTAATATTCACACGCCATTCCAACGGTTGGGGTATAAATAATTTTCATCATTTCGTCAATATTATCGATGATGACACGATAAAACAGCATTTCATTTCTTAATTGTAAATTAATCAGGTAAATGTATTTTTCTAAGGGAGTAGATTTTCTTCTGAAATTTTGTAATACACGGACAATTTGTTCGTCTTGCGAGTTAACATAAGGAGGCAACAATCCAATTAAATCAAGTTCATGCCTTTCTTCCATGGTAAACGCAGTGCCTTTATTCCATGAAGGATCACGTAATAAATCGATACCTTTCGGCATGTTATTTGTTTTAGGCATGTACAAGTCCTTGGTTTATTGTATTTAAAATCCGTAAGAATAACGCTTGATGAGATTAATTTCCAGTAAGTAGGTGAGCATAATTATTTCAACAAAAAAATGGTCGCCTACTTTAGGTAACTCGCAATAAATAAACTACCCATCTTACTTGGTCTTTTGTCCGTCTTCTTTGCCACAAAAATAGTTGTGTAGAGCGACTACACGCCTATTTTTGTAACAAAAAAGACAAACAAAATTTCTGCGCAATATGGGTAGTTTATTTATTGCGTGTTACCTTATTCTAAAATTCAACGCCTTTTTGAGCTTTAATGCCATTTTTAAAAGCATGTTTCACGTCTTTAATTTCACTCACCGTATCCGCTATTTCAATAAGCTCTGCTGAGGCTGCACGCCCTGTAATAATAACATTTTGATGATTTGGACGTTGACTAATTGCATCAGTCACTTCTTCTGTTGATAGATACTTGTAATTCAGCATGTAAGTCAACTCATCCATAATGACCATATCCACACTGTCATCAGTCAACACTCGTTTGGCTTGTTGCCAAACTTTGTCGGCAAATGCAATGTCTTGTTCTCGGTTTTGAGTGACCCAGGTAAATCCAGTTTCCATGACATGAAATTCAACATCACTATGATCCCTTAAAAATAATTGTTCGCCACAACTCCAGTCACCTTTTAGGAATTGTAAAATAACCACTTTTTGTTGATGACCCAATGCTCTGATTGCCATACCAAAGGCTGATGAACTTTTGCCTTTGCCATTGCCTGTTAAAATAACCACAATGCCACGTTCGATATTGGCTTCGGTAATTTTTTTATCAATGTGCTCTTTTTTTCGTTGCATTCGTTTTTTATGACGATTTTGTTTTTCTTTATCTTCATTCATTGTTAATGTCCTAAGTGAACATAAGTAGGTGACCATAATTATATTAACATTTTAGCTCAATATTTTCCGCCCTTCGGCACTACTACTCTGACCGAATAGGCCTCTATGCAATCAGAGCAGTAACACCGAAGGTCAAAAAATCTTGAGCTAAAATTTTGTTAAGATAATTATGGTCACCTACTTAACGTCCTTTGAGCAAAGTAATAAATTTTTTGAACCACTAATGAATACTGATTTTCACTAATATAATTTATAATCCTAATACAAAATTAGTGTTTATTTGTGGTTTTTAAACTTTGTGTTTTCAATATTTGAACTACATCTATCAATATTTGAACTACATCTATAAAACAATGTTGACAAAATCAACAATAAAAAATAAAATCTAGTCAGACTAGTCGTTTATATTATATTGATTTCAAGGTTAATTACTTATGAATAATAACACATGGCAACTCCAAGATGCGAAAAGTAAATTCAGCCAACTGGTTGAAAAAGCACAAACAGAACCACAGTTTGTTACCAAACATGGAAATAATTCGGTGGTTATTATTTCGTTTGAAGACTATAAAGAAATAACTAGGCAATCAACTGATTTAGTGACTTTTTTAAGAGATTCTCCATTAATGGGGATTGATTTAGAGTTTTCACGAAATAAAGATTTTCCACGAGAGCTTGAATTGTGAAATATCTTTTAGATACTTGTGTTATATCTGAAATAATTAAACCAAAACCCAATAAAAATGTTATTTCCTGGGTTCAAAATAAAAAAAGTAACAGTTTATATTTGAGCGTACTCAGTTTAGGCGAAATAGAAAAAGGCATTGAGAAATCACCCAGCGATATAAGAAAAAATAAATTAAAACTTTGGTTGGAAGATGATCTTAAAAAGCATTTTCAGGGCAGAATAATCCCAATAGATGTCGAGATTGCAACACGATGGGGAAATCTTCAGGGTATTGCTGAATTGCGGGGAAAGCCGATGCCGACAGTTGATGGATTAATTGCTGTTTCTGGATTGGTTCGTCACTGTATCGTGGTCACTAGAAATGTTTCCGATATGCAACAAAGCTCGGCTGAATTATTTAATCCGTGGCTTGACTCAAATTAAAAATAGCAGATAAATTATTAGGCTGGGAATTTGGTATTATTCAAAACACCCATTCCTTCTTTAGTTGCCACCAATTTTTCAAGATCATCTGCCACGTCAACATCCCAGAAAGTGGGTAACAATTGATGACGAAGACCCAAGTCGTCCAAAATTTGTTGAGTTTGTTGCATGACTTGCTCTGTACCCCAGTCTATATTACAGAATAATTCTGGAAAATAGGCCGACATGCCCATCATGACATATCCGCCATCTTCTGCAGGCATGACAACAACTTGTTTACCTTGCTGTAACTGTGTTGCCGTTTCTTCTACGGCTTGTTTATCAATCAACGGGCAATCTGTGCCTAACAGTATAACGGTTTTTGCATGATTGAATGCAAATTGTGTTGCATGAGCCATACGTTGCCCCAAATCATCACCTTGTTGGGTTTGTAATTCAACAGAGTAATCAGTAGACAATTGTTTGAATGAGGGATGTTTTGTATCAGGAGCACACCATAATTGAAGCTTTAAGGTTGCATGGTGTGAAAATTTTTTGACCAGGTGAGTCAACATACTTTGGTGTAAGTCAGCCGCTCCTTGCTCTCCCAATGCAGGAATCAGTCTGGTTTTAGTTTGACCAGGAATGGGGGCTCTGGCAAACATGAGAATAAGATTGTCTTGTGACATAATATCAAGGCTTATTGTAAGGGGATAAGTTTCGTTCGAACAGACGGGCTAGTCAACTCAGTTTTATCTTTGAGACGTACGACATGCGCTCTTAGTCGTCGATGTATCATGCCTGCAATTCGAGTTTCCAGGTTTTTTCTAATGATATCTGCTTCTTCCTCTTTACCTAATTTGGCCGCATCATCATCTAAATAATCTTTTGTTAAGCGAATTTTTTGGGGAGGCATCACCTGTTTGCCATTTTCATCAATGGCATCAAACTGAATTTCATAAATAATTTCGTTTTCCTTGGCTTTGGCATTGGAACCAATAGATAATATTCGTTTTTCATGGTGAGCCTTGAGAATTCGCAATTGCAAACTGGCCAATTCTTTGTTTTCAACAAATTCAGTGCCGTAAGATTTAAACAAATAGCGAATTTCGTAAGCCAGACCTGAGTATAATTGTTGGGTATCTAAAAAAACTTTTTTCAATTGATTGGGTAAAACTGCATCTTTATTGTGAGAGCCTCGTAATTGAAAGCCACATCCAGCAACGAATAAACACAGTAAAGAGATTAAAATTTTGTTTTTCATATTCAAACAACAATGCTAACTAGTTTTTTGGGGACGACAATCACCTTTTTAATGGTTTTTCCTTCAATAAATTTAATGATTTTTTCATCTTCTAGTGCCATTTTTTCAATGCTAGATTTATCATCGCTGGCTGAAACCACTATTTTTGATCGTAATTTACCATTAATCTGTATGACCATTTGAATTTCATCTTTAACCAAAGCCGATGAATCCACTTTTGACCAAGGCTGATCAACGACAGCGCCTTGATAACCCAAGTCTTGCCATAATTGATGGCTGATGTGAGGGACAATCGGTGACAACAGTTTAACAATGGCTTCTAATGCCTCTTGCATAATGGCTTTGCCTGTTGGTGAACGGTCGTCAAATTTAGCTAAAGCATTTATTAATGTCATTACAGAAGCAATGGCGGTATTAAAGGTATAGCGACGACCAATATCATCACTGACTTTGGCAATGGTTTCGTGGATTTGACGTCGAATTTTTTTTTGTTCTTTATTGAGATTATCCTGATTTATTTGGCTTTGCTGATCACTTTGGCTCACATGCTGAGCAACCATTTTCCACAGTCGTTTTAAAAACTTAAACGCCCCTTCAACTCCGCTATCAGACCATTCCAGTGATTGATCAGGTGGAGAAGCAAACATCACAAATAAACGAACGGTATCAGCACCATATTCTTTAATTAAACCTTGTGGATCAACAGTATTGCCTTTTGATTTAGACATTTTACTGCCATCTTTCAATACCATGCCCTGAGTTAGTACGTTGGCAAAGGGTTCGTTGCTATGAATTAAACCCGCATCTCTCATTAGTTTGTGATAGAAACGAGCATACAGTAAATGTAAAATAGCATGTTCAATCCCTCCAATATATTGGTCAACGGGCAACCAGTAATTGGCACTTTGATTTAACATACCATCTTTAAAATCTGGACAAGCAAAGCGTGCGTAATACCATGAAGATTCCATGAAAGTGTCAAAAGTGTCCGTTTCTCTCACTGCTTCGCCGCCACATTGAGGGCAACTGGTCTGATAAAATTCAGGCATTTTTTTAATGGGTGAACCCATTTCAGTAAATTCAACATCTTCAGGTAATCTGACAGGCAAATCTTTATCTGGAACGGCAACTGCACCACATTTTGGACAATTGATAATGGGAATCGGTGCGCCCCAGTATCGTTGTCGAGAAACGCCCCAGTCACGCAGTCTAAAGTTGACTTTTTTCTGGCCTTTTTGATTTTTCTGTAAAAAATCAGCAATGTTTTCAAACGCTTCGACAGATGTTAAATCATTGAATTGTCCTGAATTTTTTAAAATGCCTTTTTCAACGAAAGCTTGTTCCGTCAAATCCAAGTTACTGCCATCATGAGGGTAAACAACGCCTTTTATAGGGATTTGGTATTTGCTGGCAAACTCAAAGTCACGTTGATCATGGGCTGGAACCGCCATGACAGCACCTGTTCCATAAGACATTAAAACGAAGTTAGCCGTCCATACAGGGACTTTTTCACCAGTAATGGGGTGAATGGCATCAATATTCAGTGGAAAACCTTTTTTCTCCATGGTTTCCATGGCGGCTTCAGACGTTTCCATTTTTTTGCATGATTCAATGAATTCTGTTAAGTCTGCATTATTTTCAGCCGCAATTTTAGCCAAAGGATGTTCAGATGAAACAGCTACATAGGTCACACCCATGAGAGTATCTGGTCGGGTGGTATAAACGGTTAAGGTTTGGTCGTGCTGAGGGATGACAAAATCAACTTCAACCCCCTCAGAACGCCCTATCCAGTTCTGCTGCATTGATCTAACCTGTTCTGGCCAACCCTCTAAATTGTCAATTTCTGCCAGTAATTCATCAGCATAATCGGTGATTTTAATAAACCACTGAGCAATTTCCTTTTTTTCTACCATGGCACCTGAACGCCAGCCTTTGCCATCAATGACTTGTTCATTTGCCAAAACAGTTTGGTCAACGGGGTCCCAATTAACCACTGAGTCTTTTTTGTAGGCTAAACCTTTTTCAAATAATCGGGTAAACAACCATTGTTCCCAATGATAATAATCGGTATCACAAGTGGCAAACTCTCTGTCCCAGTCATATGCAAAACCCAGTTGTTTTAACTGTGATCGCATGGTATCGATATTTTCTCGTGTCCAGTTAGCGGGGGCTACTTTATTTTTCATTGCTGCGTTTTCAGCGGGTAAACCAAAAGCATCCCACCCCATTGGTTGCATGACATTTTTGCCTTGCATTTTTTGATATCGACTGATGACGTCACCAATGGTGTAATTTCGCACATGCCCCATATGTAAACGACCGCTGGGGTAAGGGAACATTGCCAGGCAATAGAATTTTTCTTTGCTTTGGTCTTCTTTTACATTAAACGTCTTTGATGACTCCCAATAGTCTTGCGCATTTTTTTCGACTTGTTCAGGATGGTACATCTCGTCCATTTTTCTCTCCGAGGTTGATCTAGAGCAATTAGTTAAATCTACTGTGAACATTCCAATGCACTGAATATTCTGTACCTTGAACGCTCTCGCTACGATCTAACTGATTATTATAGGAGGTTGTCCGAGAATTCATCTTTCCGCCAACTCTGCGTTAAAAATGGTCTCAAAATGCTCATTTACACACGTAAACTGCGCTTTTTCGACAATTTGATGCCTTGATTTGACGAAAACCTGAGTTCTCGGACAGCCTCCTAGGTTGAAATACATTAATTATAAAATTTTCAGGATTATACCTATTTATTGCTTCGTTTAAATAAATAGATTTCAATTATTATTATTTTTATCCAGTTTTTTAAGGCGCTCTAATTTTTCAGCTATTTTTATTTCCAGTCCACGATCAACAGGATGATAAAACTGCTGTCCTTTTAACTCAGCAGGCATATAATTTTCTCCTGCCGCGTAGGCATTGGGTTCATCGTGAGCATAACGATATTTTTCACCATGTTTGAGGTTTTTCATTAATGTCGTTGGTGCATTTCTTAAATGAATCGGAACTTCTAAGGAACCCGTTTGGCGGACCAATGTTTTTGCGACTTTAAAGGCATTGTAAACGGCATTGCTTTTCGCCGCACAGGCCAAGTAAATAACGGCTTGGGCTATAGCCAACTCACCTTCTGGACTACCGAGCCGTTCTTGTATCTCCCAAGCATTTAAAGCCAGTGTTAAAGCTCTAGGGTCAGCATTGCCAATATCTTCGGATGCCATTCTAACCACTCTGCGTGCAATGTAGATAGGGTCACAACCGCCATCTAACATTCTAACCAACCAATAAAGTGCGGCATCAGGAGCTGATCCTCTGACTGATTTATGCAACGCTGATATTTGATCGTAAAAAATATCACCTTGTTTATCAAACCGACGAGTTGTTCCCGTCATGACACTTTCAATCATTGCCTGGGTGATAGTGCACTGCCCATCAATGACATCAGCAAGATCTAGTAATATTTCTAAAAATAACAAGACTTTTCTGGCATCACCATCAGCACTGGCAATAAGTGACTGTTGTAAATTTTCAGCAAAAATAATATCGATTAACCGCTCATTTGACATTTTTTCCAATGCATTTCTTATAATTTGAGTCAGCTCATGGTCTTCCAGTTTTTTTAAAACATAAACCCTAACTCGTGATAACAATGCGTTGTTAAGTTCAAAAGATGGATTTTCTGTTGTTGCACCAATGAGTAAAATGGTGCCATTTTCGACGTAAGGTAAAAAAGCGTCTTGTTGTGATTTATTAAAACGGTGAATTTCGTCAATAAATAAAATAGTTTGGGTGTTATCCTGGCAATTTAATTGTGCTTGATCAACTGCTTTCCTGATGTCTTTAACACCCGAAAATACCGCAGATAATTTGATAAATTTCATCCCTGACTGATGAGCTATTATTTCAGCCAGCGTTGTTTTTCCAGTGCCTGGAGGCCCCCATAAGATCATTGAATGCGGGCATTTTTTTTCCACTGAAATTCTAAGTGGCCTGTTCTTTCCCAATAAATGTGATTGACCGATAACCTTGTCAATGGTCTCAGGACGACAACGATCTGCCAGTGGTTTATAATTAGTATGACTTTTGTTATTACACATGAATGTGAAAAGTTGATCTAAATCTCAAAAAAATATAGTCGGGTATTTTATACTATATTTTGAATTCTTATACTTATATTTTTATATATTAAAAATTACTCGTTAGATAGCATGCAATAAACAAACACTCAATAAAATAGAGTTAAAATGGAAAAAAAACACATATCAATAAAAAAACTAAAGTCACTGATTCCTTTTGATTCATTAACAGATGATAAATTGAGAGTTTATGCTCAAAATATTGTCATCCAAAAAATGGAAAAAGATGATGTTATTTTTTCACTGGGCGATACAGATTATTATTATTACTATTTATTGCAAGGCGATATTTCATTAACACTGAGTGAAGATGCAGGCAATATCAATTATGTCATCCACAGCAAGACGGAAGCTTCAAGATACCAAATAGACACCCATCAACCTCATCGCTGTCATGCAAAAGCTCAAACGGATGGTCTATATATAAAAGTACACCGAAAAATAATAAAAGATATCTTATCGCCTCAAAATAGCCAACTGAAACAAGATGATGAGTTTTGGGTGACAAAACTCCTGAACGCTAAAATATTTAAAAACTTACCTGGGCAACACATTTATCAGTTTATTAAAAGAATGGAGTTATATCCTGTTAATTCTGGGTGTTTTGTGGTTAAGCAAGGGGAGCAAGGTGATTATTATTATTTTATAACCAGCGGTCACTTTGAAATCATTAGACAGGACGATGCAGATAAACCTGCCATTAAAATCACTGAACTATCGGATTGGAATGGCTTTGGCGAAGAAGCTATTGTGGCCAATCAAAGCAGAAATGCATCCATTATTTCAACCACTGATGGTGTTTTGATGCGCCTACCTAGGGCTGATTTTATTAATCATATTTTAAAGCCACTGATTACCTATTTGCCTTATGGTAATGCGCTGGAACTCATTAAAAAAGGCAGTATTTGGCTTGATGTCAGAGAAGAATTTGAATATAAACAAGGCCATTTAGCCAGAAGTTATAATTTACCCTTAGCAACAATTCGTTCAGTCATTAAACGCCTTAACCCTAAAATAAATTACATTACTTGTTGTGATACGGGTAGCAGGAGTGCAGCCGCCGCTTTTATCATTCATGAAGCAGGACATCAGGTATCTATTTTAAGCGGGGGTTTTATCAGCACGGGAAAAATACCCAAAGGACAACATGAAAAATCTGTTGATCCCTTTTTAAATGCCTCTTCAATACCGTTGACCCCCATTACTGCAGAGTCTCAATTAAAAGCCAGTATGATTGTTGATTCGGCAAGGCAAGAAGCACAAAAAATAATGTCTGACGCAGAAATTATTCGCTATCAGGCAAAACAAGAGGCCATTGAAATAAAACAAAAAGCAAGTAATGATATTAAACAAGCAAAAAAAATACTCTCTGTTGCTGAGCTTAAAAACAAAGTCTATAAACAATGGGTTGATCAATATCAAGAAGAAAATCAATTGAAATCATCAGCCGTTAGTCCAAGATTAATTGTTTTAGTGTCTCTGCTGGCTATTTTGCTTCTATCAATTTATTACTATGATGAGTTTCTGTCTTTAGAGGGGCTATTTCAATATTTGCACAATATATTCATGCAAAAATCTTAGTTATTACACGTCTGTCTAGTTTTGTAGACAAGCACTTATCATTAACTGGAATGCTAAATAATAATGCTTGAAGCATTATAGATAAATTTTCCCGAATATTATATAATGTAGTTTCGATAAAAACACTCTATCATATTGTTATTTATATAATATATTTTGTTTTATTGCCAATATAAAGATTCGAATGGTCATGCCTGTAGCCAGCTTATTTAATTTGTTCAAGTAAAAATAGCATTATTATTAAGTTTGTGATGTGGTTCAAATATTTTACGTCAATTCAAATACAAAATTACTTATCAATACACATTAAACATCCTATATATATTGTTGTTATTTATAATAATAATAATTTTATTTTTTCAGATAACGACGCTTATTATATATTGTTTTTTTAAACTGAAATAAAAGCTGGCACGGCTCATGCATTATTGAAATCATAAGTTTTTAACGTTTCTAAAACAATACGGAGAGTTTTTAAGATGAATGACGAAAGCTATTTAGATGATGCTGCATCGGGTGTAGGCGTAAACCAAAGTGGAAAATCTGGCGGAGACGCAACTGGTGGTGCTGGTGCTGGTGCTGGTGCAATGGGCGGAAGTGCTGGTGGTTTTGGTGGTGGCGCTAATATTGGTGCTGGTGCTGGATTAGGCATGGGTGGTGACGCTGGTGCAGGTGCTAGTGCAACAGGTGCTGCTGGTGGCGATGCAACTGATAATACTTCTATTGGTTCTATCAACGTTAGTGCATAACAACAAAATTGAAAGTTAAAACGTAACATACAATATTGAAAATATTTAGGAGAATAAAATGAGTAGAGATGACGCAACTTCAGGTGTAGGCGTAAATCAAAGTGGGAAATCTGGCGGAGACGCATACGGTGGTGCTGGCGCAGGTGCTGGTGCAATGGGCGGAAGTGCTGGCGGTTTTGGTGGTGGTTCTGACATCGGTGCTGGAGCAGGCATGGGAGTTGGCGGTGACGCTGGCGCAGCTG